>JAFADT010000237.1 GCA_023424585.1 Pseudomonadota bacterium | reverse complement strand
GGCATGGCCTCCAGCGTGGCGTCCAGCAGCGTGAGGGCCTCGTCGGGGTGGCCGCGCAGGATGGCGACGGCGGCCAGGTCGCTGTCGCGGTCCAGCGAGGGCGCCGCGCGCCTCAGGTACGCGAGCGCCTGCTCCGTGTCTCCGTGCAGCAGGTAGCTGACGCCCACGCCGTGTGCGTCGCCGCGATCGTCCAGGCGGGACAGCGCGCCCAGGGGCACGGGCGGGGGCAGCGCGTCCCCGCCTCGCGGCGGCGCGTGGGGCCGGTACACGTCCGCGGCCGGGAGGCTCAGCCGCACCTCGAGGGGACGGTGCGGCGCGTCGGCGAGCCACAGCGCTGGCGTCTCCGGCCCGGCGTCGCGCTGGCTCCAGGCGCGCATGGCGATGAAGCCCAGGGCCATGCAGAGCGCGAGGGCCACGAGCCCTCCCACGCGCGTCACGCCTGTGCGCCCCGGAAGGCGCGTGCCTTGGGGCGAGTGCTGCCTGCCAGCCATCCGGGGCCTCCCGCGTGCCCCCGCACACTCTCCGCGGGTCCTGCGGGCTCCAGTCTAGGGCCAATGCCCCAGGGCATGACAGACCCGGGGGCGAGGCGGTGTCCGGAGGCCTGACGCCTACTCCACCTTCAAGGGGGGGCGCGTGGCCTCCACGACGCGGTGGATGGGGTACAGCTCGCCCACGGTGAGGCTGTCGTCCAGGAACTGCCAGCGGCAGAAGCCGTCGTCCGAGTGCGGCTCCAGCAGGTAGGTGATGAGCGTGCCGGTGCGCTGGTCGGTGGGGACCTTGAGGGTGCCGGCGGGGAACTCGCGCTCGGAGCGCTCGGGGGCCACGGTGAGGATGGTCTCGAAGCGCACGGGCTTGGGCTTCTGGCTCAAGGGGACCTCGTCCTGCCCGGGCGGCGGCACGTTGGCGGCGACGTCCGGGCTGAAGGTCTCCTCCTTGCGGGCGATGCGGTAGCTGTCCACCTGGAAGCGCTGCGCCTTGGCGAGCTTCTCGAAGCGGATGCCGTGGCCCTCCAGCCGGGACGCGAGCGACGCGGGCACCAGGTACGCGGACGGCGTGCTCACCGACTGCGTGGGCACGAAGGTGCGGTAGTGCGGCGTCTTGTAGACCTTGCGGCGCTTGCCCGGGTAGCGGCGCGCCTGGATGCTGGCCTCGTCGAAGGAGTGGATGACGGCGGTGTCCTTGCCCTGCACATAGGCCGGGTAGTCGAATACCAGGGCCCCTTCCGCGTCGCGCTGGGCGACGCCGAAGTTGATGCCCACCCATTCCCTGGCGTCGGGGGACTTGCCGCGCGCGATGATGGCGGCCTCCTCGAACTCGGTGGCGAAGCGGTAGGCCCTGGCGTAGCGGGCGGCGTCGCGGATGAGCTCCAGCACCCACGCGCGGATGACGGCGCAGCGGCGGGGGAAGTCGATGTAGCTGTAGGTCTCCAGCAGCACGTCCAGCCGGCCCAGCAGGCCCCGGTAGTGGCTGCCGAAGCGGGGCAGCGCGGGGTAGGTGTGCCAGCCGGAGGTCGGGTCGCCTTCCTTCAGGAAGTTGCCGTACCAGAAGCTGTCGAAGCCGTGCTTCTTCTTCACGGCGGCGGCCACGCGCTCGGCCAGCTCGCGGTTGGCGTCGCGCGAGATGTGGAGGAGGTCCGCGTTGCCGTGCGGGATGTCGAAGGTGAGATCGAAGCCGTGGATGCTGCCGTCGGTGGTGTGGCAGTCCACGAAGAGGTGGGGCCACCACGCCTGGTACAGCCTGGCCAGGGCGCGCGTCTCCGGCGCCTCCTGCTTCATGTTGTCGCGGTTGAGGTTCCAGCCCTCGCCCGTGTAGCGCGTGCCCACGCCGCCGGGCGGGTTCACCTGGCCCTCGAGGTTCTTCAGGTCGAGCGCGCGGTTGCCCTTGCTGATGCGGTCGTTGCCGTCCGGGTTGAAGTTGGGGATGAAGACGAGGACCAGCCGGTCCAACAGCTTCTTGCCCAGGGACGTGAGCGTCAGGTCGCGCGCGAGCGCCTGGAGGGTCTCCTTGCCCTCCACCTCACCGGCGTGGATGTTGGCCTCCACCATCACGATGAGCTTCTTCTGCTTCTTCGCCAGCTCCGGCGTGAAGCAGTTGCGGTCGCTCAGGATGAGCGACATGAGCGGCTGGCCTTCACCGCTCTGGCCGAAGTCCACGCGCCTGGCGAGCCGGGTCTGGGCGCAGAGGGCGTCGACGAAGGCGACCACGTCGGCGCTGCGGGACGTTTCCTGATAGTCGGTGGCTTCCGCGCGGGTGAGCAGCTTGGGAGTGGGCATAGGTGCCGCGCATCCGAACGCTCCGAGCCTGCGGCGTCAAGCACGCGCGACGGGAGGCCACCTTGCCGCGTCGTGGCGGTGTCCCATATGAAACCCCCAACGGAGCGCTGGCGCGGCGACGGGTGCGCTCGAGGCGTTGGTGTTCGGGTGGATGTGGACTGGACGCAGGGCCGGGCGGTGGTGCTGTCCACCGACCGCCGCGTATCGAGGCGATGACGGCGCCGCCAAGGGGCCATGACTCCGGCGGTGGTTTGGAAAAACCGGCGGACTGAAGAGGGGCGTTTCCGTGGACCTGACCACATCCCCGCTGTTCGAGCGGCTCCAGCGCGCGGACCACGTGCTCCTGGCTGGCGCGGGAGGCGGCTTCGACATCTACTGCGGCCTTCCGCTGTATTTCCGGCTGCGCGCGATAGGCAAGCGCGTGTCGCTGGCGAACCTGAGCTTCACGGTGCTGGACCGCGTGGACGGGCGCGTCGTGGCTCCTGGACTGGTGGAGGTCCGCGCGGAGACGCAGGGGCCCACGCACTACTTTCCGGAGGGCGTGCTCGCCCGGTGGTTCCAGGCTCGAGGCGAGGCTGTCTCCATCTACTGCTTCGACAAGGTCGGGGTCGCGCCGCTGAGCGCGGCCTGGGCTGCCTTGCAGACGGAGCTCGGCTTCGACACGGTGGTGCTGGTGGATGGTGGCACGGACATCCTCATGCGTGGGGACGAAGCCGGGCTGGGCACACCGGAGGAGGACATCTCGAGCCTGGCGGCGGTGGATTCGTTGACGCTGCGGGACAAGCTGATCGTCTGTCTGGGCTTCGGCGTGGATGCGTTCCACGGCGTCTGTCACGCGCACTTCCTGGAGGCCGTCGCGGACCTGAGCCGGCGCGGGGCCTACCTGGGCGTCACCGCGCTGCTGCCGAGCATGCCGGAGGTGGGCGCCTACCGTGAGGCAGTCCTGTATTCGTCCGAGGAGCTGGCCCGCCGGCCGAGCATCGTGTCCTTGTCCGTGGTGGGCGCCATCGATGGCGACTACGGCGACCAGCACCGCACGTCGCGCACGCAGGGCAGCAAGCTGTGGATCAACCCGCTGATGAGCATGTACTGGGCCTTCGATCTGGACGCGGTCGCCAAGCGGTGTCTCTACCTGGACCTGCTGCGGGACACGAACACGAGCTGGGAGGTGGGGGCCCGCATCGAGGCCTTCCGCGCCCGACACCCCACGAAGGCGTGGGAGGCCATTCCCGTCTAGCAGGGCGTTGAAGAGTGTCCGCATGCCGTGCAGGTGCTGGGACCTGCCGCGGGACACGACCTCCTCGCGGGACGGCGCCGCCGTGCTCGCGCGCGGCTGACGGTCCGTTGACGGAGCGCTGACGTGTCATGGCCGCGCCCTGACGCGTCAGCGTGCCATGTAGGGAATCTCAATGCATTTCGTCTTTGCAGTGAATCCAGTTCCTTGCAAAGAAAGACGGTTGGCATTGGCCTTGCGATGAGAGGGCTGCACACCCAACCCCAGCCAGGGATGCCAGCATGTCGCTCGTGAGTTGCAATCCGCAGAACCAGCTCTTCCAGCAGGGCATCATGACCGTCAAGGTCTGCTACAACATGGCGGACGCCGCCGCGAAGGAGGCCAATGAGAAGCAGATCAAGGCCTACTCGAACCTTCCAGGCGTGCCGGATCTCACCACCCCGTTGATGGTGGAGAACGTCATCAACACCAAGAACAGCCAGCTGGTCGACAACGGCAAGGGCGTCATCATCCCGCCCGACACCTATATCGGCTTCCAGATTGGCTTTGGCTGCCAAGTGGGCTTCGGCTTTGGCATCGAGATCCTCCCGAGCGCCGTCACCATCGTGGGCAACAACTCCCTCATCCTGCCCCGCTCGTCCGTGCCGTCCTCCAATGAATGGCTGACCGCCACCCAGTACGCGTTCTTCTCGAACAACGCATACAACGGGGACACGATCTACGTCTACGACGACGCCTTCGGCAACCACCCGCTGGACGAGCAGATCGCGGCCAACTCCTACCAGATCCGCATCACCTGCACCCCGCTGAAGTCCTGGACGGACAGCAGCAATCGCAAGTACTCCGCGACCCGGCTGAGCCTGGATGTCCCCTCGAACCCGCCACACCTGACCGGCAGCCTGAGCGCGGACAGCGGGGGCGACATCAACGTGCATCCTGGCACGATCACCGGTGGCGGCACCTCCGGCGAGAAGTACGGCGGGTGCAATGGCTACGAGACGGCCGACGACCTGGCGGTCTCGATGGTGTTCGACGTCTTCGTGGTCAATCAGAAGTACTACAACACGCAGACCTACCAGTTCTACTCGTCGCCGAATGGCGGTGACGGGCTGAACGACTAGCGCTGCTGGGGTGATGACCTCCTCCTGAATAGACACATTCGCGAAGGAAACAACGAAAATGACCCTGCAGAAGCTCAAGAGCTCCGATGATCTCCCCAGCGATCCGTATGACTTCACCGCCCAGGACTGGCTCCACCTGTTCGCGGACCGCGGCCTCTTCCATGCCATGATCATCACCGAGGAGGAGAACCCCTCCAACGTGTTCAGCATCCGCCAGGCATTGCAGCTCACGTCGCCGACCCTGGTCCTCCCGGATCCGACCCAGCCCGGGAACAACCCCACGTTCCAGTGGCTCATCCCGAACCTCACCGCCCAGATCCACACGGTGGAGACCTTCTCCCAGACGGAGCACACGTACCACGAGCAGGGGTACGACGTGACGAAGGCGAACATCGGTGTCCCCGGCATCTTCAGCGTGAAGCATGAGCACGACCACGAGTACACGAAGGACCAGTCGTTCTCGGAGACGGACTACTACGTCACCAGCATGTACCGCGTCCCCAAGCTGGAGATCGGCTTCAGCGACGGGGCGATGACGCTGACGGATGACTTCGTCAGCGCGCTGCGGGAGGCCTCGAAGCTCGGCGTCGACGATGCGCGCTCCTACGGCCGGATCGTGAGCGTGCTGAACGACTGGGGCCACTACTACGTGAAGAAGCTGGACCTGGGCGGGCTCCTGTTCGGCTCGGACACCAAGAAGGTGACCAGCCTGAGCCAGGGCCAGAGCTTCGCGGACAGCGTGTCCACGGGCTTCGAGGCCAAGCTGGAGCTGGAGGACGTGCCCATCGCCGGAGGCGGCGGCAACGGTCACGGGCATGGCTCCTCCTCCAACGACAGCTCCGTGGAGGCGGACAACAACGTCACCATCACCGTGATTGGTGGCAACGGGTCGCTCGTCGGCAAGTACCCCGCCTGGGCGGCCTCCCTGAACGGCAACTACGTGAGCTGGCACATCATCAACACCCTCACGCTGGAGCCCGTCATCAACCTCATCCCCGACAAGATCCTGCGCAGCCAGGTCGCGGGCATCCTCATCAACAAGGACGGCGTCACGCCGTACACGCAGACCATCTCCAACGAAGAGCTGAATGACTTGAACGACTGACGTGGAGAGACCCCGGGGCGGCGCAGGCACCCATGCGCCGCCCCGCCGCGTCCCCCTTGAGACGACCGCCATGAAATACACGACCGAGCACCTGCTGAAGCCTGTCTCTCCGGACGCGTTCCTGCGGACCTACTTCGAGAAGGAGCGGCTGCTGATCCGCCGGGGAGACGCGGAGTACTATTCAGGCCTCTTCGGCATCGAGGAGATGGTGGCGTTCCTCCAGAAGGAGAACAACGCCTACCCCCACGTGCGGATGGTGAAGGACGGCCGCGAGACGTCGTACAACGAGTTCTCGTCCTCCATGTCGTTCAAGGAGTCCCGGATCAACTTCAACCATGTCATCAACCGGGAGCGCGTCTCGCGCTTGTTCCTGGAGCAGGGACACTCGGTGATTGTCTATCAATCGCAGACGGCGCTGGACCCCATCCGGCGGTTCTGCGACGCGCTGGAGCAGGAGTGGCGGGTGCGGGTGCAGGCGAACCTGTACATGACGCCCGCGGGCGCCCAGGGCTTCACGCTCCACTACGACACGCACGATGCCTTCATCCTGCAACTGGAGGGGGAGAAGCGCTGGCGGCTGTATGACAGGCCCATCCACCTGCCCTTCGACGGCGAGCCGATGCAGAACCCGGAGCAGCACCGGCCCTCGCTGACCTGCGTGTTCGACGAGGTGCTGCGCAAGGGAGACCTCCTGTACGTGCCCCGGGGGCACTTCCATGACGTGAGCGCCACGGACGTGCATTCGCTGCACATGACGGTGGGGCTGCTGACCACCCCCTGGCAGGCGCTGTTCCGGCGGGTCGTGGAGCAGCTGGAGAAGGAGGACTTCATGCGCGCCACCGTCCCGCTGGCGGTGTGGCAGCAGCGGGAGCTGGCGGCGTTCAAGGACGGGCTGAAGGCCGCGGTGATGGCGGGCCTGGACTCGAAGCTGGACGCGCTCGTGGAGGAGTACCTGGGCCGGCAGGCGGGAGGCAGCGCCTCCGCCGGAATCGACAGGCTGGCGCGGTCCTTCGCGGAGCAGGCGCGGCCGCGGCTCCGCGCGCTCGCCGCGGGGGGCGGGTGACATGGAGCGCGTCCCCGTCCCCACCCGGGTGTACCTCCAGGGAGGTCAGGTCATGCTCCAGACGGCGGAGCTGTCTCCCGCCGTCTATGAGGCGCCCTTCATGATCGACGGGGTCCGGCACGCGCTGGAGGCCGGAGGGGCGGGCCTTGGCTACCGGGCGTTGCCGGTGAAGGAGCTGCCGGAGGAGGGGGCGTTGCCGGCGGGGCTCATCTTCCACGTGTCGCGGTGCGGGAGCACGCTGGTGACCCAGATGCTGGGGACGCTCCCCCGGCTGCGGGCGGTGAGCGAGCCCGAGGTGCTGTCGTGCTACCTGCTGCATTGCGCGCAGGGCGCCTGGGCCTTCGACGCGGATGTGTTCCGCCGGCTGATCAAGGCCCTGGGGCGTGGGAGCGGGCGCTACGTCATCAAGTTCTCGTCATGGAACCTGCTGTTCCTGGACTGGATCCGGGGCGCGCTGCCGGACGTGCCCTGGGTGTTCCTGACGCGTGACGCGACGGAGGTGATGGCCTCCAACTTCCGCGAACCGTCCGCGCCCCTGCGGTGGTACCGGAGCGGCGACCCGAGGTTCAAGGCGTGCTTCCCGGATTGGGCCGGTGAGGCCCGGGGCGCGCCGGAGTCCTTCTTCGCGTGGTGTCTGGCGCGCTACGCGCAGGCGGCGCGGCGGCACGTGGGCCCCCAGGGCTTGTGGGTGGACTACGCGCAGCTGCCCGGCGGGGTGTCCCGTCACATCCTGTCCCACTTCGGTCTGGAGGCGGATGCGTCGCAGCGGGCGCGGATGGAGGAGAAGGCCCGCTATCGGTCGAAGGGGAACACCCGGGAGGCGTTCGTGCCCGACGGCGAGGCGAAGCGGGCGGAGGCCACGGACACCCTCCGGGAGGCCGTGCGGCGCTGGCTTTGAGCGCGGGAGCTGCGCGCTCCACCCCGCACTTCGCGGCGCCACGCGGAGCCGGCCGCCTCCCACGAGGCCCGTGGGGGGCGGGGGCTGACAGGCGAGCTTCACCCCGGGGCCTTCCGTGCGGAGAGGCGGGACTTCGTCCGGAAGCGGGCATGCCTACGTTTCATCCCAGAGGGCCGGGACCCTCGGGGAGACGACCATGGGGACACGCCACTTCAACGGGCTCGTCGTGCTGGGGGTGATTGGGACGGTGGGCTTCACCACGGGGTGCAATGAACGTCAGCAGCAGGCCGTCAACGAGAACGCCCGGCAGGCCGGGCAGGAGGTAGGCGAGGCGGCCAGGGACGTCCAGCACGGCGCCAGCCGGGCCGCGCAGCGCGTCCGCGAGTCCGGCCACGAGGCCGCCCAGGGCTTCCGGGAGGGCGTGGGCGGCTCGGGCAGCTCGACTTCCCAGGAACACCCGGCCGCTCCCGATGGCGGCGCGCCCACCCAGGAGCGCTGAAAGACGGCCCGGTCCTGGCCCGCCCTGGCCCGCCGGTGTGTTTGAATGTGGACCATGGGTGTGGCTCCATCCCTCCAGGGTCCTCGGCCGTCGCTGCTCCGTGTGTCGTGCCTGTTGCCATGCCTGCTGACGGCGGCGTGCGTGACGACGGGGGAGGCGACGCGCGCCCTCACGCTGGAGGACAAGTGCGAAGGCGGGAGCGCCTCCTCCTGCGAGACCTGGGGGCAGCAGCTCGCGATGGAGCACCGCACGGAGGAGGCGGACCGGGCCTTCGGGCGCGCGTGCTCGCTGGGCTCCACGTCCGCCTGCCTGAAGCAGGGCCGGGACCGGCTGTCGCGCGGAGACCTGGACGGCGCGGAGCCGCCCCTGCGCAGGGCGTATGACGAGGAGTCGGAGGAGGCCACGCTGGCGCTCGCGGACCTCCAGGACGCGCGCGGGGACGCGGCCGGCGCGGCGCACTTCCGCTACGAGGCGCTGGCCATCGACAAGTCGACGACGGAGTTCGCGCTCGGCTGGCGCGTCCCGTTCGACGGCGGCACGGGCCTGGCGCTGGACGTGAACGTGCAGCCCATGGGGCTCAAGGCGCGGCGGCTGACGCTGGGCCTCAACGTGAGCGCGGACCCGAAGCGGGCGTCGCTCAACGCCACCGTGGGCTATCAGCACTTCGTGACGAACTGGTTCGCGCCCTATGCCCGGGCGCTGGTGGGCCCGTACCTGGACGTGGAGAACTCGCGGCGCAACCCCATCAACCTGGGCGCCGAGGTGGGCATGAAGGTCTTCGCGGGCCCCATCGGCCACCTGGGCACCGGGTTCGGCACCTCCCTGGACGGCTCCACCTACTACTTCCTCGAAGCCGGGCTGGACTGGGTGCTGACGCTGGTGGTGCTCGGGCACCTGTGACGGCTCAGGCCACGCCCAGCTTGGGGCACACGTCGTCGAGGAGGCACTCCGCGCACCTGGGCTTCTTGGCCACGCAGGTGTAGCGGCCGTGCAGGAC
>JAFADT010000205.1 GCA_023424585.1 Pseudomonadota bacterium | reverse complement strand
CGCGGCATGGCGTAGGCGCGGGCCGCGTCCAGCACCTGCTCGCTGGTGTCGTTCCAGGCGGTGATGGCGTCCAGGTGCGCGGCCGGGAAGAGCGGGTGGCCCTGCCCCACCGCCTCGGCGTGCTTCGCGATGGCGAACGAGCCGTGCGTGGCCGGCTGGGGCGGATCCACGAGCAGCGGCACCGAGGGCCTCACGCCGGGAGCCACCTGCCTGCGCAGCCAGCGCTCCTGGATGAGGGGGACGTAGTCCTGGTAGCGGTAGGCCACGCGGTGGTGGTCCAACGCCCACCGGGCCTTCTCCGTCCAGCCCGACGAGGTCAGTCCGACGAGGGTTCGCATAGGGGCCGGGACCCTAGCAGCCCGGCGGACTCCGGGCCTGGGAGCCTGCGCTCCGAAGGGCGCGCGGAAATCCCGTTGGAGCCACGCATCGCGAAAAAGGGTCGGGCATCCGACCGGCGCTCGCAGTCGTGGGGCTCACTTCCCGGTGGAGGACGACATGAAGATCGGAATCATTGGCGCGGGGCTCATTGGCGGAACGCTGGCGCGGCGGTGGACGAAGCTGGGCCATGAGGTGTCCATCGCGAACTCGCGCGGGCCGGAGACGCTGCGCGACCTGGAGAAGGAGACGGGCGCGAAGGCCGTCACCGTCGAAGAGGCGGCGAAGGCTGGCGAGGTCGTCGTCGTGACCATTCCCGAGAAGGCGGTCCCCCACCTGCCCAAGGGCCTCTTCGCGAACGTGCCGAAGGACGTCGTGGTCATCGACACGGGCAACTACTACCCCGTGCGCGACGGCAGCATCCCGGAGCTCGAGGCAGGCACGCTGGAGAGCGAGTGGGTCTCGAAGCTCCTCGGCCGCCCCGTCATCAAGGCCTTCAACAACATCTACCACGCGAGCCTCGGGGAGAAGGGTGTGCCCAGGGGCACGCCCGGGCGCATCGCGCTGCCGGTCGCGGGGGATCCGCCCGAGCACCGCGCGAAGGTGCTCGAGCTGGTGGAGGAGCTGGGCTTCGACGGCATCGACGCGGGGGGCCTCGCGGAGTCGTGGCGCCAGCAGCCCGGCACGCCGGTCTACACCCGCGACTTCGACGCGCCGGGCGTGAAGAAGGCCCTCGCCGAGGCCGAGCGCTCGCGTCTGCCGGAGTACCGCAAGAAGGCGGACGACTCACTGCGGGCGTTCTTCGCGTCGCAGAAGTGAGCCTGCCGCTCGAACCAGCGGCTTGAGCGCGTCGTCGAACGGCGCGGGCCGGGGAGGCTTGTGCTGCGGCGTCGCCGCGCCAGGAGCGCTCCCTTCCCGCCCGCGCAGGAACGCATCCTGTTCGTTCACGGACCGCGCTGGATGAGCTGCTCCACCGCCTCGCGCACGTCCCGCAGGAGCGACGGCTCCCTCACCGCGATGAAGATGGTGTCGTCGCCCGCCACCGTGCCCGCCAGCCCCTCCACCTCCTCGCGGTCCAGCGCCAGCCCGAAGACCTGCGCGTAGCCGGGCGCCGTCTTCAGCACCAGCATGTTGGGCGGTGCCTCGATGATGGTCACCGAGGGCGCGAGCGGCACGGGCGCGACCGGCGCCTCGGCGCGCTGGTAGCGCCCGTTCACCTTCTGCACGTTCAGCTTCTTCAGCCGCCTCGACAGCGTGGACTGGCTGGGCGTGTGCCCCGCCTCCTCCAACAACGTCTGGAGCACGGCCTGATCCGGAACGTCCTGCCGGGAGATGAGCTGAAGGATGGCGTCGTCCAGGTTCATTCACCTTCACCTTGCATGCGACTGAATACGCACGCAAGGCGCATGAAAATCCCCCGAGAATTCTCTTGCGCGCTGCGCCGTTATGCATAATATCCGCGCCTCCTCCAGGGATATGCACGAATTTGAGTGCATATTCAGCAGTCACCATCCATCCGGCGCGGCCGGGGGAGCACGAAGCCCATGAAGCATGTCACCCGCATCCAGGACCTGGGCCCGGAAGGCGTCGAGGCGGTCCTCTCGCAGGCGGCCGCGTGGAAGCAGCAGGATCCGGGGCACATCTTCCCGGGGAAGCTCCTGGGCATGGTGTTCTTCAACCCGTCCCTGCGCACGCGCACGTCCTTCGAGGCGGTGATGCTGCGCTCGGGCGGGCACGCCATCGTGCTCGACGTGGGCGCTGGCGTGTGGAAGCTGGAGGACCGGCCTGGCGCGGTGATGAACGCGGACCGCGCGGAGCACATCAAGGAGGCGTCGCCCGTCCTGTCGCGCTTCGTGGACATGCTCGGCATCCGCACCTTCTCCCAGGGTGGCGGTGACGAGGAGGACGAGGCCGACCCGGTCATCAACGCCTTCCGCAAGTGGGCCACCGTGCCGGTGGTGAGCATGGAGTCCGCGCGCGAGCACCCCTGCCAGGGCCTGGCGGACGCGCTCACGCTGCGCGAGACGTTCGGCACCACGAAGAAGCTGCCGGTGACGCTCACCTGGGCGCCGCACATCAAGCCGCTGCCCAAGGCCGTGCCCAACTCCTTCCTCCTGTCCGCGGCGGCCGCGGGCTGCGAGGTGCGCGTGGCGCATCCGCCGGGCTTCGACCTGCACCCGGCCGTGCGCGCGGAGGCCGAGGCCTACGCCAAGGCCACCGGCGGCAGCATCACGTACACGCATGATCAGGACGAGGCGCTGGTGGGCAGCCGCGCCGTGTACGCGAAGTCGTGGGGCCCCACGGCGCAGACGGCGCACTCGCCCGCGGACGTGGCGGCGCTGCTGGCGTCGTACTCGGGCTGGATGCCCACGCGCCGGCACATGGCGAAGGCCGCGAAGGACGCGGCGTTCCTGCACTGCCTGCCCGTGCGCCGCAACGTGGAGGTCGCCGACGAGGTGTTGGATCACGCCAGCAGCCGCGTGGTGGACGAGGCGGGCAACCGCTACCACGTGCAGCGCGCCCTCCTGGCCTGGATGCGCGGCGGCTGATCCACACGGCCCGCCGCTCCCCCCCTTCCACCGTCCCCTTTCGAACTTCCAGAGGTCCACCGTGCCTTTGTCTCCCGATCCGTACGCCGCGCTTCGCCACGCGGCGAAGTACGTGAAGCAGTTCCGCAGCAAGACCTTCGTGGTGAAGCTGGGCGGGGCCGTGCTGACGGACCCGCGCACCCGCAAGGCGGCGTGCGAGCAGATCGCCCTCCTGTGGGCCTTCTCCATCCGCCCCGTCGTGGTGCACGGCGGCGGTCCGGAGCTGGACTCGCTCTGTGACGCCCTGCACCTGCCCATCGAGAAGGTGGCCGGCCGCCGGGTCACCTCCGCGCCCGTGCTGGACGCGGCGAAGATGGTGCTGGCGGGCAAGCTGCACACGGACCTGCTCGCGGACCTCCAGGCCGCGGGCGTCCCGGCCGTGGGCCTGTCCGGCGTGGACGCGGGCCTCATCAAGGCGCGCAAGCGCCCGCCCGTGCTGGTGACGGAGCCCGGCGAGTCGCAGGGCCGCATGGTGGACTACGGCCTCGTGGGCGACATCGAGTCGGTGGACACGCGCGTCGTGGAGCACCTGCGCTCCGCTGACTACGTGCCGGTCATCGCCCCGCTGTCGGGCGGCCAGGACGGCGCCGTCTACAACACCAACGCGGACACGGTGGCGGCGGCCCTGGCGGCGGCGCTGCACGCGGAGAAGCTGTTCTTCCTGGTGGAGGTGCCGGGGCTCCTCAAGGACGTCTCCGACCCGTCGTCGCTCATCTCGCTGGCCACGCTGTCGGACCTGGCCTCCCTGGAGGCCGAGGGGCGGCTCACGGGCGGCATGCGTCCCAAGGCGCACGCCATGCGCCACGCGCTCGTGGGCGGCGTGGGCAGCGTGCACCTGGTGAGCGGCAAGCAGTCCGACGCGCTGCTGGAGGAGGTCTTCACCAACGAGGGCAGCGGCACCATGGTCGTGCGCGAGCACCCCGTGAAGCACGGCGAGGCCAGGGGTTGAACCCCGCCGAGCTGCTCACCGCGCTGGTCGCCACGCCCAGCGTCTCCGGCGACGAGGCCCGCATCGCGGACCTCGTGGCGGGCCACGCGGAAGCCTGGGGGGCCCGCGTGCACCGCCAGGGCCACAACGTGTGGTTCAGCGTGGGCAGCGGGCCGAAGCGCCTGCTCGTGAACTCGCACCTGGACACGGTGAAGCCGTGCGCCGGGTGGAGCACGGAGCCGCACGAGGCGGTGTGGAAGGACGACACGCTCTACGGCCTGGGCGCCAACGACGCCAAGGGCTGCGTCACCGCCATGCTCCTCACCGCGAAGGCGCTGCTGGAGGAAGGCGCGCCCTCCGGTGTCGAGTACGTCTTCGCGCTCACCGCCGAGGAGGAGACGGGCGGCCAGGGGCTGGGGCCGCTGCTGCCCGCGCTGGGGCCGCTGGACGCCGCCATCGTGGGAGAGCCCACGTCGCTCAGGCCCTGCACGGCGCAGCGGGGCATGTTGCTGTTGCGCTGCGTGGCGCACGGCAGGAGCGGCCACGTGGCGCACGCGCACGCGGGCGGGCTGGACAACGCCATCCTCAAGGCGGCCCGGGACATCCAGGCCGTGTCCGCGCTGCGCTTCCCCGCGCACCCGCTGCTCGGGGAGGCGCGGGCGCAGGTGACGCAGGTGTCCGGGGGCCTGGCGCGCAACCAGGTGCCGGACCGGTGCGAGTTCTTCGTGGACCTGCGCACCACGCCGGGCATGGACCACGCGAAGGTGGCGGAGGACATCGGCAAGGCGCTGGAGAGCGAGGTAGGGGTGCACTCCGCGCGCTACCTGCCCAAGGGCACGGACGCGTCGCACCCGCTGGTGCGCGCGGCGGTGGTGGCGTCGGGCCAGGACACGGTGGGCTCCAGCACCACGTCCGACTGGGCGTTCCTGGGCGACGTCCCGGCGGTGAAGGTGGGCCCGGGCGACACGCTCCGGAGCCACCAGGCGAACGAGTACCTCACGCGCGCGGAGCTGGAGGCGGGGCTCGCGTTCTATCGACGACTGCTGCACGGCTATGCCGGGGAGGTGTCGCGTGGCTGAGACGTTGTGGGGCAAGGGCCAGCCGCTGGACGCGGCCATCCACGCCTTCACCGTGGGCGACGACCCGGTGGTGGACCTGTCGCTGGTGCCGCACGACGCGCTGGGCAGCGCCGCGCACGCGCGCATGCTCGCGCACGTGGGGCTGCTGTCGCCGGAGGCCGCCGCGTCGCTCGTGGGCGCCCTGCACGCGCTCCACGACGAGGCGCGCGCGGGCCGCTTCACCATCCGCCCGGAGCAGGAGGACGGCCACACCGCGCTGGAGGCCGCGCTCGTGGAGCGCACCGGCGAGGCGGGCAAGCGCATCCACCTGGCGCGCTCGCGAAACGACCAGGTGCTGCTGGCCCTGCGCCTGTTCATGCGCGAGGAGCTGCTCGCGCTGGGCGCGCGCACGGCGGAGCTCGCGGGCACGTTCCTGGACTTCGCGGAAGCACACGCGGACCTGCCCCTGCCCGGCTACACGCACCTGCGCCGCGCGATGCCGTCCACCTTCGGCCTGTGGGGCATGGCGTTCGCGGAGGGGCTGCTGGAGGAGCTGGAGGCGCTGAAGGGCGTGTGGGGGCGGCTCGACCGCTGCCCGCTGGGCGCCGCCGCGGGCTTCGGCGTGCCGCTGCCCATCGACCGTGAATATGTCGCGCGGCTGCTCGGTTTCAGTCGGGTTCAACGCAGCCCCATCGACGCGCAGGACAGTCGGGGGCGGCATGAAGCGGCGCTGCTCACCTGGGCGTGCTCGGCGGCGGGCACTCTGGAGAAGTGGCTGTGGGACGTGCAGCTCTACAGCATGGACGAGTTCGGCTTCCTGGCCCTGCCGGACGCCTTCACCACGGGCTCGTCCATCATGCCGCAGAAGAAGAACCCGGACGTGGTGGAGCTGGCCCGGGGCCGCTGCCGCGAGCTGCGCGGCCTCGCGCACCAGGTGGAGGCGGTGGCCGGCGGGCTCCCCTCCAGCTACCACCGTGACTTCCAGTTGCTGAAGCGCCCCACGCTCCAGGCCCTCACCAGCGCGAAGGCGTTGCTGGAGGTCCTGGCCCGGCTGGTGCCCGCCTTGAAGGTGAACGCGGAGAGGGCGCGCGCGGCGTGCGACGACACGCTCTACGCCGCGCACCACGCCTACGCGCTCGTGGCCAGGGGCCAGCCCTTCCGAGACGCGTACCGGGAGGTGGGCCGCCAGCTGAACGACGGCACCTTCCAGCCGGACCGCGACGCGCTGACGGCCACCCACCTGGGCGGCGCCGGCAACCTGGGCCTCGCCACCGCGCGCGAGGAGCTGGCGGACGCGCGCGACTGG
>JAFADT010000091.1 GCA_023424585.1 Pseudomonadota bacterium | reverse complement strand
GCAGCTCCTGATGGGCGTACGCGCCCAGGGCCCGGTCGCGCACCTGTCGCAGCACATCGCGGAAGGAAGCGCCGTCGGGCAGGTGGGCCCGCAGCGGGAGCGTGTTGACGAAGAAGCCGATGAGGCCCTCCACCTCCTCGTGCGTGCGGTTGGCGATGGGCGTGCCGACGATGAAGTCCCGCTGCCCGCTGTAGCGGGACAGCAGCAACTGGAAGCCCGCCATCAGTGTCATGTAGAGCGTGGCCCCTTCCTCTCGGGCCAGGGCCTCCAGCGACTGGCGAAGCCCGGAGGGCAACGTGAACCGGAACGAAGCGCCGTCGAACCGCTGCACCGCGGGGCGCGGGCGGTCCGTGGGCAGCTCCAGGACATGCGGTGCATCCGCGAGCTGCCCCTTCCAGAACTCAAGCTGTTCCTGAAGCACGTCGCCCTGGAGCCACTGGCGCTGCCACGTCGCGTAGTCCGCGTACTGCACGGGCAGCGGGGGCAGCCGCGGCACCTCGCCCTGGAGCCGCGCGCGGTATTCGTCGGACAGCTCCCGGTAGAGCACGCCGAGCGACCAGCCGTCCGACACGATGTGGTGCAGGTTGAGCACCAGCACCGAGCACGTACCTTCGAGCTGGAGCAGGAGCGCCCGGAACAACGGCCCCCGTGCGAGATCAAAGGGCCTGTCCGCCTCCTGCCGCAAGCGGGCCTGGACCCGCGAGTCCCCCGGCTCCCGCGCGTCGAATCGCTGGACCTCCAGCGCGAGGACCGGCGCCTCGGTGATGTGCTGCGTGGGGCGTTCACCCGCTGGGAACGTGGTGCGAAGGGACTCGTGGCGCAGCACGAGCGCCTCCATGCTGGCGCGCAGCACCTCGACCTCCAGGGGACCGTCCAGGCGCAGCGCGAGGGGCATGTTGTAGACGCCCGGCGCGTCGTGAAGCTGGCTCAGGAACCACAGCCGCTCCTGCGCGAAGGACAGCGGGAGCGGTTCGGAGCCGCGAGGCGCCACGGGGATGCGCGAGTCCTCCCGGGGACCTTGCGCGAGCAGGCCCTCCACGATGCGGACGAACGCCTCCAGGCGCGGCGCCTCGAAGAGCGCCCGCACGGGAAGCGACACGCCCAGGGCCTCCCGCACGCGGGACACCACCTGCGTGGCCAGCAGCGAATGGCCGCCCAGGTCGAAGAAGTGCGAGTGCGCTCCCACGTCACGTCCGCCCAGGACGGCGGACCAGATGGCGGCGATGCGCGCTTCGAGCGGGTTTCGGGGCGCGATGAAGTCCTCGGTCGCGGAGGCTTCGGGGATGGGCAGGGCGCGCCGGTCGATCTTCCCGTTGGGCGTGAGCGGCAACGACTCCAGCACCACGAACGCGGAGGGCACCATGTGGCCCGGGAGCCGGGCCTGGAGGAACTCACGGAATGCCGCCTCCGTGACCTCCGTGGCCGCGACGTAGGCCACGAGCCGGCGGTCGCCCGGTGTGTCCTCGCGCAGCATCACGATCGCTTCCCTCACGGCCGGGTGCTGGCGCAGGGCCGCCTCCACCTCGCCCAGCTCGATGCGGAAGCCGCGCAGCTTGATCTGATGGTCGCGGCGGCCCACGTACTCCAGGACGCCATCCGCGCGTTGCCGGACGAGGTCTCCGGTGCGGTAGAGCCGCGCGCCGGGCGTGTCGCTGAACGGGTGCGGGATGAACTTCTCCGCGGTGAGGCTGGGCCGCTCCCAGTACCCGAGCGCCAGCCCGTCTCCGCCTACGAACAGCTCTCCCACGACACCCGGAGGCACCAGGTGGAGCCGGGCATCGAGCACGTACGCCGTGCTGTTGGCGATCGGTCCACCGATGGGCACGGACTCGGCGCCCGCGCGCGGCACCCGGTGCCACGTGCTGAACGACGTGTTCTCCGTGGGCCCGTATCCGTTGATCAGCGCCGTGGGTCCGCCATGCGACAGGACCGCGTTGACGCTGGCGACGTCCGCGGCCTCGCCGCCGAAGATCATCCAGGACAGGTGGCGGAAGGCCTCGGGCCGCGAGCGCGCGACGTGGTTGAACAACGCCGTGGCCAGCACCATGTGCGTGATGTGCTCGTCCTGGAGCCTGCGCGCCAGGACGTCCGGGTCGATGATCTCGTCCTTGGTGAACAGGACCAGCGTGGCCCCGTTGAGCAGCGCACCCCAGATCTCCAGCGTGGACAGGTCGAACGCGATGGTCGTGGACTGCGCCATCCGGTCGCCCGGTCCCAGGTGCACGTAGTCCGGGTTGAGCACCAGCCGCACCACGCCCTGATGCGGGATGCACACGCCCTTGGGTTGGCCCGTGGACCCGGAGGTGTAGATGATGTGCGCCAGGTCCGCAGGCATCGTGGGTTCGGTGGCTGGTCCTTCCATGGCATTCCACGGAACATCCAGGCACACGGGAGTCCATGACCCCGGAGGCAGCCCGGACGCCAGCGCCTCATGCGTGACGATGGCCACCAGCCGCGCGTCGGTGGCCATGAAGGCGAGCCGCTCGGAAGGGTGTTCCGGATCCAGCGGGACGTACGCGCCGCCCGCCTTGAGGATGGCGAGCAGCGACACGATGAGGTCGATGGAGCGCGGCAGGCACACGCCCACCTGCGGCGTGCGCCGTCCCACCCCGAGCGCCCGCAGCCGCCGCGCCAGCGACTCCGCCCGCGCATCCAGCGCCGCGTAGGTGAGCGTCACGGCCCCGTGGCTCACGGCGATGGCCTCGGGCCGCCGAGCGACCTGGAGCGCGAACGCGTCCACGATGGACAGGTCCGAAGCGTAGGGGCGCGCGGACGCGTTCCAGTCACGGAGTGCCCGCCGCTGCTCCGCCTCCGACAGGAAGAGGGCATCGCCGGTGGCCCGGTCCGGTGCTTCGACGAGGCACCGCAGCACCTGGAGGTAGTGCTCCATCAGGCGCTCGATGGTGGTCGCATCGAAC
>JAFADT010000078.1 GCA_023424585.1 Pseudomonadota bacterium | reverse complement strand
CTCGCTCACCGTGAGCGTGCGTGCCTCCAGGTCGATGAACCAGAGATGTTGGATGCCAATGCGTGCGTAGAAGGGCCGCTTGATGCGCGTGTCGTAGCCCCGCGTGGACGGTGACAGGATTTCGCAGGCCCAGTCCGGGACGACCTTGCACCTTCCACCCGGCAGCACGGGCATCCGCTCGCGCCTCCATCCGGCGAGGTCCGGGTTGAACTCCGGCGCTCCCTCCACCTGGATGCCCGGCTCCGCCAGCACCCACCAACCGCCCGGGCCATTCTGGCCGCGCTGGAAGGGGCCTCGCAGGCCATCAATCAGCGCGCCCACCAGGTCCATGTGCCCGGCCCGGGGCCGCGCATGTGCATACAACGTCCCATCGATGATCTCGCCCACCACGCCCTCGGGCAGGGCCTCGATGTCAGCGAGGGTCGCCGGACCCCCGAGTGGTTTCGCGCCATAGGCCATGCCTGGAGTGTGGAGTTAGCAGCACCGTCTGACAAGCCAGACGCGGGACCGTCAGTCCGGCTGCGCGATGATCAACGTCTGCAAGGGCAGATGCCGGATGGGCCGCGTGCTCTGCACCTTGAACCCCGCGTCATCCAGGAAGCCCTCGACCTCCGCGGGCGTGTACGACGCGGCCCCGGACGTGAGGAAGTAGTGCAGCCCGATGAGCGGCGCGGAGGACCCCTGCGTGTCCCGCTCCTCGCGCAGGTACTCCAGCACCGCCAGCGTGCCCCGGGACACCATGGCGCCGCGCACGCGCCGCAGCAGCGCCACGCTCTGCGCGGGCGTCAGGTGGTGCAGCACCTGGAACAGCAGCGCGCCGTCATACGGCCCGCCCAGCTCCGCGCTCAGCACGTCCCCTTCCTTGTGCGTCACCCGGTGCGACAGCCCCGCCTGGGCGATGATGTCCCGCCCCACGCGCACGCTGCCCTCCAGGTCCACCACCGTGGCCTTCAGCCCCCGGTGCAGCCGGCACAGCTCCGCCGCGTACCAGCCATGCGCGCCGCCCAGGTCCAGCAGGTGCCTCGCCCCCCGGGGCAGGGGGATGTTCGCCGCCACCTCCGGCGAGGCCAGCCGCGCCAGCTGGTACATGGCCTGGATGTAGTCGCGCCAGCGCGGGTCGTCCGGCGCGAACTGGTGGATGTCCACCGACTGCCCGCTCCGCACCGCGTTCTCCAGCTGCCCCCACCAGTCCCACTGCGCGTAGTTGAACTCCAGGAACGCCGTGATGGCCTGCGGCGAGCGCGGGTCCAGCCACCGCCGCGCCCGGGGCGCCAGCCGGAAGCGCCCCCGGTTCAGCTCCACCACCTCGCAGGCGATGAGCGCCTCCAGCAGCGCCCGCATCCCCTCCGTGCTCGTCTTCAGCCGCGCCGCCAGCGCCTCCGCCGTCGTCGCGCCGTCCGCCAGCGCCGCGTACACGCCCAGCCGCGCCCCAGCCATCAGCGTGCGCGACGCCATCATCCCGAAGAAGGCGTGCGCCAGGGGCTGCGGCGCCAGGTTGAGGAAGTCCGCCACCCGCTCCAGGAGGTTGTCCGCTTTCAGGCCCAGCCGCATCGCGCGTCGCTCCGGGGAGTGGGGGGAGTGGCGGCTACCGGCGGCGCCGCGAGCCTGCCACGGCGGCCGCGCCCAGCACCATCAGCGCCGCCTCCGGGCCCACCATGCAGCCCTGCGTCTCCGCCTGGCGGATGCCGGTGTACTTGCACTTGCCCGCGTTGCAGCTGAAGCGCGGCGCGCAGTCACTGGTGCTGCGACAGTCCGTGGGCACGCGCCCGGTGTTGTCATCCCCCTCCGGGGAGTTGGGATCGTCCGGCTGGCCCGCGTCCTGCTGCGGTCCCTCCTGGCCCAGCGCCACCAGGGGAGAGAACACGAGGAATCCGGCCAGGAGCCCTGCCGGGCAGATGCGGGCGAGGAGGGAGGACATGAGGCGGGCGCCACCCTAACGCCCCAGCAGGGCGCTTGCACCCATCCTCTGAAGCGGGCGGCCTTCCGGGGTTCCCTGGAAACGGTGGCCGCCCCCGCGCCCGAATCTGCTACGGTCCCCCCCGCGATGGCGCCTCGAATCCTCGTCGTGGACGACAACCAGGAGCTCCTCTCCCTCCTCACGCAGCTGTTCGAGGACGCCGGGTATGAGGTGGTGGGCGCCAGTCGTGGCAAGCAGGCCATCGAGGCGGCCCGCGCCCAGCCCCCCGGCTGTGCCGTTTTGGACATCCTGCTGCCGGACATGATGGGCTACCACCTGGCGGACACGCTGCGGAAGGACAACCCCCAGCTGCCGCTGCTCTTCATCACCGGCGTCTTCAAGGGCGGCAAGCACGCCACCGAGGCGCGCCAGAAGTACCAGGCCGCCGGCTACTTCGAGAAACCCTTCGAGGCCCAGAAGCTGCTCGAAGCGGTGGCCAAGGTGCTGCCCGCGGAGAAGAAGGTCCCCGCCGCCTCCATGCAGGACGCCTTCGAGGTGGAGCTGGACATCGACGTGGAGGAGGAGGGCCCGCAGGACGCCATGGAGCTGACCGGCCGCATCAAGGTCACCGGCGGCGGCAACCTCACGGCAGAGATCCGCGGCGCCAACCTCACCGCCACGCCCATGCAGAAGGTGTCCACCACCCAGGTGCGGCCCCCCACGCCGGGCCGTCCGCCGGATCCGCTGCCCGTGGGCGCGGGCGCCCCGGGCAGCCGCCGGGGCGAGCTGCGGGACAACCTGCCGTCGCTGCTCACCGCCTTCTACCTGTCGCGCGAGACGGGCGAGTTGGGCGTGCAGCGCGGCAAGGTGAAGAAGGTCGTCTACTTCGAGAACGGCACCCCGGTGTTCGCGCTCTCCAACCTGCTGGCGGACCGCTTCGGGCAGTTCCTGGTGCGCGTGGGGAAGATCAAGCCCGAGCAGCTCCAGGACGCGTCCGCCGTCGCCGCGCAGAGCCACCGGCGCACCGGCGACGTGCTGGTGGAGCGCGGCCTGCTCAAGGACACCGAGCGGCTGTACTACGTGGGCCAGCAGGTGAAGGCCATCATCTACTCGCTCTTCTCCTGGGAGGAGGGCACGTACGTGATGAGCTTCAAGGAGAAGGCCTCCTCGGAGTCCATCAAGCTGGACGTGCACCCGGCGAACCTCATCGTCCGCGGCATCAAGAAGCTCTACAAGCCGGAGCGCCTGCGCCGCCTGCTCCAGCCCGAGGACCGGCTCATCCCCGCCGTCGCCCCCGCCTACGGCCTCAACGAGGTGGAGCTGGAGCGCTGGGAGGCGGAGCTGTTGCCCAAGGTGGACGGCAACCGGGTGGTGGCGGAGCTGCTCGCGTTCGCCAACCGCCCGGAGCACGTCGTCTACGGCTTCCTGGTGTCCATGATGGCGCTGGGCATCCTGGACAAGCGCGCGTAGGCGGACCCGGCCGCGGGACGGAGGCCCCGCGGCGTCACGGCCCTTCAGACGAGCCGCGAGCCGATCCAGAACAGGCCCAGCGCGCCGGAGCCCAGCGCCACGCCGCGCTGGATCCACAGGTTGATGCGCGCGTTGGCGCGCGACAGGCCCTCGGCGAACAGCAGGCCCACCGCGCCCATGCCGATGAGGATGCCCAGCGCGAAGCCGGGCAGGTACGTCCACGCGGACAGGCTCATGCTGCCGCCCACCAGCAGCGGGGGCAGCGCGATGAGCAGCGACCGCACGCCGCTCACGGCCATGAACGCGCCCGCGGCGGTGCTCACGGTGTGCACGTGCTCGTGCGGCTCGCGGTCGTGGCCGGGCAGGTGCGGGTGGCCGTGGTCCAGGCTGTGCGGGAAGAGCAGGGCGGTGACGGCCAGCGCCACCAGCACCGCGCCGCCGAACACCTCCGCCCACCGCTCGAAGGTCTCCGACAGGCCCACGCCCGCGAAGAGGCACACCGCCGCGATGCCGCCCAGCATGGCCGCGTGGCCCAGGGCGAAGCGCAGCGCCGTCATGAGGGCGACGCGCCGCCGACCGCCGCCCAGGGTGCCGAGCGTGGCCATGGCGGCGCAGTGATCCGGCCCCAGGGCGTGGAGCAGGCCTTGGGACAGGCCGAGCAGGAAGGCAAGCAGGATGGGAGCCACGACGGCGCACCCTAGCCGTGGTTTAACCCTGTGGCCAGCAGGAGGACGTCCCACACCATGCGCATCACCCATCCCCGAACTTCCGCCGCGCTGCTGCTCGCGGGGCTGCTCGCCCTGTCGGGCTGCTCCAACGACCCCGGGCCGGAGCAGCTGAAGAAGGCCGAGGACCGCTACCAGGAGCTGATCAACCAGAACCTCCCCGCCCAGGATCCGGCGTGGGCGGAGGTCACCGCCCAGTTCGAGGCCGTCCCCAAGGACTCCAAGGCCCGCGCCGAGGCGGACAAGCGGCTGGCCGCGCTGAAGGCCGCCCGCGAGAAGCTCCCCCCGCGCCCCCTCGCGCGGCCCGGGGCGACGGGCAAGGGCGCCAGCGACGTGGAGGCCAAGCGCGCCGCGTGCGAGTCGCTCGCGAAGAAGATGGGCGAGGCCCACACGGACGCCACGCGCAACCTGCTGCGCAAGGTGCTGGAGACCTGCCAGGCGGACCTGGTCAAGCTGGAGGCCAACAGCCACCCGCCGGGCGAGGAGGTCCACCCGCCGGGCGAGGAGGCCCACGCTCCGGCCGAGAACGCGCGCTGACGTTCCCGTGCGCGCGGAGTTGAGAAGCCACCGGGGTCTGGGTATGGAGCCGACGCATGCCCATGCCTCAAGCAGGTGACAAGGCCCCCGGCTTCTCGCTCCCCGACCAGAGCGGCGCCACCGTCTCCCTCTCGCAGCTCAAGGGGCGGCACGTCGTCCTCTACTTCTACCCGAAGGACGCGACCCCCGGCTGCACCACGGAGGCGTGCGACTTCCGCGACGAGCACTCCGCGCTGGTGAAGGCCGGCGCGGTGGTGCTGGGCGTGTCGCCGGACAGCGTCGCCTCGCACCAGAAGTTCGCCGCGAAGCAGGGGCTGCCGTTCTCGCTCCTGGCGGACCCGGACCACGCGCTGGCGGACGCGTACGGCGTGTGGGGCGAGAAGTCCCTCTATGGTCGCAAGTTCATGGGCCTCATCCGCGCGACCTTCCTCATTGGCCCGGACGGCAAGGTCGTCCGCGTGTGGCCCAAGGTGAAGGTGGCCGGCCACGTCGCGGAGGTCCTGGCCACGCTCCAGGGCGGCGCCGCGGCCGAGGCTCCGAAGCGGGCCCCGAGGGCGCTGGCGAAGAAGGCCTCCCCGGCCGGGGTGAAGGCCGCGGCTGTCAAGAAGCCGGCGGCGAAGAAGGCCCCGGCGGCGAAGGGCGCGGCCCGGAAGGGTGCTCGCGCCTGACGTGGGGCGTGGGGCCGGGCGCCGGTGCACTCCTGGCGGGACAGGGAGGCCGGGACCGTGTATGCCTGCGCCCGTGGCTGGCCTCTCTCTCCCCGAGCGGGGCTGGCCGTTCACCATGAAGCCCTGTCGGCCTCCGGGCCGGACAGCGGGCGGCCGGCAGGGCCTGCCCCCGGGTGGGTGCCCGGTGGTGGGCGAGGTCGGCATGACCATTCCTCAGGGATGGCGGAGACGATGAACATGCGCGAGCGAGGCATTCAGCGGTGGATGGGGGCGGCGGCGCTGGCGGCGGGCGTGCTCCTGGGCACGGCCTGTGGCGGGCTGCCGGAGACGGGCGGCAAGCAGCCGGATGAGTCGCGGGGCAATGCCTTCGCGCAGCGCGGGACGCAGCCGGAGGCCGTCTACAACGTGGCGGAGCAGCAGGGCCACGAGAACCCCGCCGACGCGCACCACGGCGACCCGGCCGCGAAGCTGCCCCCGCACGTGCTGACGGTGGACCGGGGCTACAACGGCACCATCGACAAGATCGGCTCCAGCATCGACCCGCGCACGCCGGCCAAGGCGGGCAAGTCCAACAACTCCAAGCGGGACGACGCGGGCGGGATGATGGCGCACCGCTACGCCGTGCTCGGCGGGGCGGACTACTCGCCCGCGGCGGACGGGCTGGGCGGCTGGAACGTCTCCACCGCGAACGAGGGCACGCGCGGCTTCGAGGAGCCCTACGCCTACGTCGGCACCCCGCCCATCTACCTGCGCGACCGCGAGTAGGACGGAGGTCCAGGAGGCGCCCGCCGGCCAGCGTGCCAGCGGGCGTCCGTGCTCCCGCCCCGCCACTCCCGGCGGGGCGCTGGGGTGGCCACTCCTTCTGTCGAGGCCCTCGCGGCTTCCGGAAGGAGCAGGCCATGCACTCGAAGAAGCTTCACCCCTGGACGCTGGTGGCCGTGTGCGCCGCGACGGTCGCGGTGGTCGGCCCTGGCTGCAACCGTGGCAAGCCCACCCTGCCGCGCGCGGGGAGCCGCTATCAGGGCATCGCCAACACCCAGCAGCCCGCGCCGCGCGGCTCGGGAGGCTCCGGCGCGACCGTCCCCACCGACGCGAGTGGGTCGCCGCTGAAGCCGCAGCCCGCCGGGGCCCAGGGCAAGCAGAACCAGATTGGCGCGCCTGGCTTCACCACGCCCCAGGAGCCGGTGCCCGGAGACCGGGGCGGCGCCCTCCGCTTCCAGGGACCCATGGGGCAGGGCTCCGAGCTGGGCTCCAGGCACGCCGGCCACTAACGCGACGCGAGCATGACCTCCGTGGGGTCCTTGCCGGTGAAGGCACTGGCGAGGCCCTGGGCCAGGGCGCGGTGCTCCGCGTCGCCCAGCGTGGCGAGCCGGTCCTCGGCGGGGTGCGCGAAGCGGGCGGCGAGCGCGTCCAGGCGCCGGTGCGCTTCGGTGATGCGCTCGCGCGGGACGCGGCCGGACTCCACCGCCTTCACCAGCGCCTCGATGGCGGCGCGCTGCACGTCCGCCTTGTGGCACACGAGGAACAGGTCCACGCCCGCGAGCGTGCCCTGCACCGCGGCCTCCGCCACCGAGTAGTGGTCCGCGATGGCCTTCATCTCCAGGTCGTCGGAGACGAGCACGCCGTCGAAGCCCAGCTCCTTGCGGAGCAGGTCGTGCAGCGCGCGGTGGCTCATGGTGGCCGGGACGCCCTGCTCCAGCGCGTCGAACAGCACGTGCGCCGTCATCAGCGACGCGAGCCCCGCCTTCGCGAAGGCCTGGAACGGCACCAGCTCCACGCGGCGCAGGCGCTCCAGGTCATGCGGCAGCCTCGGCAGGGTGAGGTGGCTGTCCGACGTCGTGTCGCCGTGGCCGGGGAAGTGCTTTCCGCAGGACGCCACGCCGCCGGCCTCCAGGCCCTTCGCGAGCGCCACGCCCAGCCGGCCCACCTC
>JAFADT010000036.1 GCA_023424585.1 Pseudomonadota bacterium | reverse complement strand
AAGGCCCTCTACACGGCGCGCCACCAGGGCGAGCCGCTGGACCTGCCGCCGCTGCCCGTGCAGTTCCCGGACTTCGCCGGGTGGCAGCGCCAGGTGATGGCGGGGGAGCCCCTGGAGGCCCAGCGCGCGTGGTGGAGACAGCACCTGGACGGCGCGCCGCCGCTCCTGGAGCTGCCCACGGATCGGCCGCGCCCCTCCGTGCAGACGTACCAGGGCCTCCAGCTTCCGGGCCCCCTGCCCGCCTCACTCCCCGCCGCCGTGCACTCGCTGGCGCGCGACGCGGGCGTCACTCCGTTCATGTTGCTGCTCGCGGGCTTCTACGCCCTGCTCGCGCGGCACAGCGGCCAGGACGACCTCGTCGTCGGCACGCCCATCGCGGGGCGTGGCCAGCGCGAGGTGGAGAACCTCATCGGCTTCTTCACCAACACCCTGGCCCTGCGCGTGGACGCCTCCGGCGCGGAGAGCTTCCGCGCGCTCCTGGGCCGCGTGCGGGCGTCCTGCCTGGGCGCGTATGCCCATCAGGACATGCCCTTCGAGCAGCTCGTGGACGCGCTGGTCCCCACGCGCGACCCGGGCCGCTCGCCGCTGTTCCAGGTGATGTTCGTCTTCCAGAGCGGGGGCGCGGCCTGGGAGCTGCCCGGCCTCCGCGTCAGCCCCCTGACCTTCGAGCCGGGCATGGCGAAGTTCGACCTCACCCTCTTCGTGCGCGAGACGCCGGAGGGCTGGGGGACGCTCTGGGAGTACAACACCGCCCTCTTCGATGAGGCCACGGTGGCGCGGTTCGCGGACCACTACGCACGGCTGCTCGAAGGCGCGCTCGCGGCGCCGGACGCGCCCCTGCGCACCCTGCCCCTGCTCGCGGACGCGGAGCGGCGACAGCTGGCGGCGTGGGCGCTCCAGCCAGCGGCCTTTCCCGCCGTGCCGAACATCCACGCGTTCTTCGAGGCCACCGCCGCGCGCACGCCCGACGCCGTCGCGGTGCGCTTCGGGGCGGCGACGCTCACCTACGGGGAGCTGGAGCGGCGCGCGAACCAGCTCGCGCATCACCTGCGCAAGCTCGGCGTGGGGACGGACGTCCGCGTTGGCATCCACCTGCGACGCTCGCTGGACCTGCCCGTGGCGGTGCTGGGCACGCTCAAGGCGGGAGGCGCCTACGTGCCGCTCGATCCGGCCTATCCACCGGAGCGGCTCGCCGCGATGCTCCAGACCTCGGGCGCGGCGGTGCTGCTCACCTCGCGCGAGCTGCGCGACGTGCTGGGGACCGGCGCGGCGCGGGTGTTGGAGCTGGACGCGCGGGCGGACGTCCTGGCCCGCGAACCCGACGCGCGGCCCGAGCCCCGGGGCGCCGCACAGGCGCTCGCCTACGTCATCTTCACCTCCGGCTCCACGGGGACGCCCAAGGGCATCGCGATGCACCACGAGGCGCTGGTGAACCTGCTGCACTGGCAGCTGGGGGACTCCGTGGCGCCCAAGGCGCGGACGCTCCAGTTCTCCGCGCTGAGCTTCGACGTGTCCTTCCAGGAGCTCTTCGCGACCTGGGCCGCGGGCGGTGAGCTGGTGCTCCTCACCGAGGAGCACCGCCGCGACGCCAGCCAGCTGCTGGCCCTGTTGAAGGGCGCGGACATCGGGCGGTTCTTCATGCCCTTCGTCGCGCTCCAGAACCTCGCGGAGGTGGCCGAGCGCGAAGGCACCTTCCCCACCCGCGTCCGGGAGCTCATGGTGGCGGGCGAGTCCCTGCGCATGACCCCGGCGCTCCGCCGCTTCATGAAGCGCACGGGCGCGGTGCTGCACAACCACTATGGCCCGTCCGAAGCGCACGCGGTGACGTCGCTCTCCCTGAAGGGGGACGCCGACGCGTGGCCGGCGCTGCCCTCCATCGGCCGGCCCCTGCCCAACGTGGCCGTGCACGTGCTGGACGCGAACCTCCAGCCGGTGCCCCGGGGCGTCACGGGCGAGCTGTACGTGGGCGGTGTCCAGGTCGGCCGTGGCTATCTGGACCAGCCCGGCCTCACCGCCGACCGCTTCCTCCCGGATCCGCACAGCCCCACGCCGGGAGGGCGGCTGTACCGCACGGGAGACTGGGCCCGGTATCTGCCAGACGGCACGCTGGAGTTCCTCGGCCGGCGCGACGCGCAGGTGAAGGTGCGCGGCTTCCGCATCGAGCTGGGCGAGCTTGAAGCCGCGCTGGCGCAGCACCCGTCGGTGCGCGGCTGCATCGTCGACGCGAGGGACGACGGCGGCGGCCAGAAGCGGCTGGTGGCCTGGGTGGTGGGCACCGGCGGGAAGTCCCCGGACGTCGGCGCGCTGCGGAGCTTCCTCCAGCAGCGGCTGCCGGAATACATGGTGCCCGCGCACTGGGTGGCGATGGAGCGGTTCCCGCTGATGCCCTCCGGCAAGGTGAACCGCAAGGCGCTGCCCGCGCCGGAGGGAGGCCGCGAGCCCACGCGAACGCTGGTGGGTCCCCGGACGCCCCTGGAGCTCCAGCTCGTGCGCATCTGGGAGGAGGTGCTGGGCGTGCATCCCATTGGCGTGCGCGACAACTTCTTCGAGCTGGGCGGGCACTCGCTGCTGACGCTGCGTGTGCAGTCGGCCATCCACGCGCGGTTGGGCCGGACGCTGCCGGTGGCGGCGCTCTTCCAGAACACCACCGTGGAGCACCTCGCGGGCCTGCTCCGGGACGCGGCGCCCTGGACGCCGAGGGTCGCGCTCCAGAACGGCCACGAGGGCGTGCGTCCCTTCTTCTGCGTCCACGCGGTGGGGGGCAACATCGTGCCCTACGCGGAGCTGGCCCGGGCGCTGGGACCGGAGCAGCCGTTCTACGGGCTCCAGGCCCGGGGCCTCGACGGCGAGGCGCCACCGTGTGACTCCATCCCGGAGATGGCGGCCCTGTACGTGCGCGCGGTGCGGGAGGTCCAGCCACACGGCCCGTACCTCCTGGGCGGCTGGTCCCTGGGAGGCAACGTGGCGTGGGAGATGGCCCACCAGCTGCGGCGCGAGGGGGAGACGGTCGCGCTGCTCGCGCTGCTCGACTCCTCCGCGAGCCTGCACTTCGGCAATCCGGACGACCTGAACGCGAAGGCGAGGCTGAGCGCGCTGTTCCTGGAGGACCTGCTGCGCGCGTCAGGGCAGCCGCTGCCGCCGAACGAAGGCCTCTCGCCGGGCCGGTGGATGGAGGTGCTGGAGGCGGCCAGCCAGCCGCTGTTCGCCGAGGAGCAGTCGCTGCGTCACCTGCGCCACGCGTTCGAGGTCCACCTGAACGCGGGCTGGGTCTACGAACCGCCGCCGACCACCGGCCCCTTCACGGTCTTCGAGGCGGAGGGCTCGCGCTGGGACCACGGCTGGGCCCCCTACGCGCCCGGCGGGCTGGACGCGCACACGGTGCCCGGGGACCACTACTCCTTCCTCAAGCCCCCCCACCTCCAGGTGCTGGCCGCGAAGCTGCGGGAAGCCATCGCGAAGGCGCAGGGCGCCCAGGGGCGCTGACGACGGGCGGACCGAAGCACGGTCTCACGCCCGCAAGTTCACCGAGCTCACGCGGCTGACGCTGCCAGGGTGGCGGGCCGCTCCCGAGCCGCGCAGGGAAACCAAGGACTGGCAGCAAGCCGGTCCGAGGTCCCAGCCCCTCACGTGAGCCGTGCGCTCAGCCTGCGCGCCGCTTCAGCAGCACCGGCCGCCTCCAGCGCGATAGCGGGCCTGGAGGCGGTCGTTGAAGAACTCGGCATAGGTCATCACCGCGCGGTCGGGATGGTGCTGACGCATGTGGGCGACATAGGTGTCGTAGTCCGGCACGCCAATCATCGACCGCGCGGTGCGCACGGCCTGGCGCCAGCCGTGCTGGAGCGCCTGCGTGAGCGCGCGCCTCATGGCTTCACCGGGAGGGCGGTGGCCACGTAGGGCGTCTCGTGCGAGGTGGGCACCGGCGCGCGGCGGGCCCGGAGCGCGGCGTGCACGCCGAAGAGCACCGTCGCCAC
>JAFADT010000024.1 GCA_023424585.1 Pseudomonadota bacterium | reverse complement strand
CTGTATCCCAGGCACCGGCCCCCGGCGCGGATGCGGAACGCGGTCGTGGGCACGTGGTGGTAGGTGAAGCGGCACTCGACCTCGAACGGGCCATGGCGCACCGCCTTCTCCAGGGACAGCGGCGTGTGCGTGAAGTAGTCCTCGAAGCGCTTGTGATTCGGCCCGGCGCCGTGCTGCTCGATGAGGCACTCCATGCCCGCGGCGAGGTGGCCCTCCCAGAGGCGGCGCGTGACGCTCGGGTGCGCGAGCAGCTCCATCTTCCGCTGGAGCACGAAGAAGGAGAAGTACGCCAGGCCCTCCAGGCCGGAGGCGTGGTCCGCGTGCAGGTGCGTGAGGGCCACGGCGCTGACGCGATCCACGTCCAGGTGCGCGCCGGAGGACCCGGACGCCTCGCGCATCATCTTGCGGATGGGGTGCGGACAGTCGATGAGCAGCACCTGTTCCTCCGCCTCCACCGCCAGGCACGACGAGTAGTGGAGCGCGGAGAAGGCATCACCGACGCCCAGGGGAATGAAGGACAGGCTCATGGATGGCTCCGGGGGAAAGAGGCCAGCCGCTCGCGCAGCTTCGCGGCGACGGCGGGAGGGCAGTAGGCGGACACGTCCTCGCCGCGCGTGAGGCGCTCCTTGAGGGCGCTGCTGGACACCTCGGCGAGGTGCGCCTCCGCGGGAAGGAAGAGGGTGGACAGCTCGGGCGCGAGCGCGCGGTTCATCTGCGCCAGCTCCGTCTCGAACTGCGCGTCGGTGGCGCCGCGCACGCCGCGCAACAGGACGCTCGCGCCAATCTCCCGCGCCAGCTCCACGATGAGCCCTTCGGTGGCGGTGACGGAGACGTTGGGGTGCTTCGCCACGGCCTCCCGGAGGAGCGCCACGCGCTCCTCCGCGGTGAGCAGCGTGCGCTTGCTCGGGTTGACCGCGACCACCACCACCACGTGGCTGAAGAGGCGCGCCGCCTGCCGCACCACCGACAGGTGTCCCGCGGTGACGGGGTCGAAGCTGCCTGCGTAGATGGCGATGGTCATCACGACACCTCACGAAGCCTCCCGGCCCTCAAGGGGCCGGGTGAGAAGAAGTCGCCGCGTCCAGCAGCCCCGCCGCCATCCGCTTCACGGTGCCCGCCGCGGAGCCCGGAGGCACCAGGCCGGGCGCGCCCGCGGAGAGCACGAAGTAGCCCTGGATGGCGGCGAACAGGCCCACGGCCAGCGGCCGCGCGCGGCGCTTGCCCACCACCGCCGCGACCAGCGCCTCCAACTGCTCCAGGTCCGCGCGCACCACCTCCTCGTAGGCGACGCGCACCTCGGGCTGCCGGATGGCCTCCGCGCTGATGGTGACCCAGCCCGCCACCGCCGCCACGTCCGCGTCCGGCCCGGTGGCGAGGAACGCGTCCACGAACGCCTCCACCCGCCCGCGAGCGTCGCCCGCCGCGAGCTTCGCCACCCGCGCGCTGAAGCGCTGCCGGGCGCGCGCCGCCAGCGAGCGCACCAGCGTCAGGAGGATCTCCTGCTTGTCCTCGAAGTGGTAGTGCACCAGCCCCGCGCTCAGGCCCGCCGCGCGGGCGATCTCCGCCACCGACGCGCCCTCGTAGCCGCGCTCGGCCATGGCCTTGAGCAGCCCGGCGACAATCTGTTCGCGGCGCGCTTCGGTGTTGGAGGGACGGGGCATGGCGTGGCTTTGTTTATAGGTTGTATGACCAACTTATAAACAGGGCCCGCGCGGACGTCAACCGGACGTGGGGCCGGTGACGCCGGGCGGGGGGCGCTAGAAGCGGAGGAGGGAGGTCACCTTGTCCGGCCCCAGCCGCTTCGCGCCCTCGAGGAAGTCGAGCGTGATGAGGAAGCTGAAGCCGACGATCTGCCCACCCAGCCGGCCGATGAGCCGCGCCGTGGCGTCGGCGGTGCCGCCGGTGGCGAGCACGTCATCCACCACCAGGACGCGCTCGTCCTTGAGGATGGCGTCCTCGTGCATCTCCACGCCGTCCGCGCCGTACTCCAGCGAATAGCGCTCCACGATGCGCTTGTGGGGGAGCTTGCCGGGCTTGCGCGCGGGGACGAAGCCGGCCTCCAGCGCCAGCGCGATGGGCGCGCCCAGGAGGAAGCCGCGGGACTCCACGCCCACCACCTTGGTGATGTGCTGGCCCCGGAAGGGAGCGGCCATGGCGTTGATCACCCGGCCGTAGAGGCGTGGGTTGGCCAGCATCGGGGTGATGTCCTTGAAGACGATGCCGGGCTTGGGGAAGTCCGGCACATCTCGCAGGGTGGCCTGAAGGTCGGAGACGAGCGTGGGGTCGAGGGACATGGGGTGGGGCTCCGAAGGGGGCGGCGGGGTTTTCAGCCCGGTGGACGGCGCTGGGGGTGGGCCCGGGCCCCAGGGTACCCGGCCCGGATGACAGCCGGCCGGGCGGGCCCCCGGACGGAGAGTCCCTGGGGCGACGGCCGGGGAGTGGGCGGACGGGGACGGGAGCCGGGCATGGCGGACGTTGATGATCTCACAGCTTCGCGCCGCCCGGCCGCATCGGCTGGCGGACGCCGTATTTTTTCCCGCGCGCGGGGAGCCCCTCACTGTGTTAAGCGAGGCGGTTCCCCCCGACCAGGAGTCTGGGGCCTTGCAAGCCGTGCAAACCACCGCTGACACCCGAGACCCTCTCTCCCCCCAGGACGGACTCTGGCTCCGCGCCCTCAAGGCCGAGGTCCAGCCCGCCACGTTCAAGAAAGGCCGCGAGGTGGCCGAAGGCCGCCGCGTCTTCGGCCTCACGCGTGAACCCGAACGCATCCGCGCGCAGGTCGCGGGTCCGTCCGGCGAGCGCTACGACGTGGCCCTGATTCCGGGAGAGGGAAAAGTCGTTTCCTCCTGCACCTGCCCGGTGTGGAACACCACCGGCCCGCATTGCGAGCACGTGGTCGCCGTGGCGCTCATCTACGCGGCCCGCTTCCGGCCGCTGCCCCCGCCGCAGAAGGCCGCGCCGCCGCCTCCTCCGCCGCCCGAACCGGAGGACGCCGCTCCGGACGACGCGGTGGAGGTCCCCGCCGGCGCGTCGGGACCGGACGGCGTCAGCCTGCCCGCGCTCGCCAAGGTGGAGAGCTGGCTGGGCCTGTCGTCGCTGCCCGACTACGAGTTCCTCTACCGGCTCACCCCCGCCAACACCGGCGCGGGCGGCGCCAACGGCCGCCACTGGGTCGTGGACGTGCGCCGTCAGGACGCGCAGACCAAGGGCCCCGTGCACGTGAAGCGCCTGCTCCAGACGGGCAGCCGCATCGCGCCCGCGGACGAGCGCATCTTCATGGTGCTGTCGCGCCACGAGCACCGCTACGACTCGCGCATCGTCCTCTCCGACGAGGACCTCTGCGAGGTGCTGGAGCTGCTCCGCCAGCGCCGGGTCATCTACCGGGGCACGCCGCTCGTCTACATGGACCAGCCCGTGCGGCCGCAGATCCACCTGGAGTCGCGTCCGGACGGCGCCACCGCGCAGATCGAGCTGCTGTTCCCGGACGGCGTGGGCTACCCGCTCAAGGACGTCATCGTGCTGGCGGGGCGGCGCACCTACGCCATCCAGGCGCAGAACCTCCACGCGGTGGAGCCGGACTTCCCGCCGCGCCTCCTGCGCAAGTGGCTGCTGGAACCGTCCATGTCCTTCCCGTCCGGACAGCTGGACCGGGTGCTGACGTTCTTCGCCGCGCACCTGCCGCGCTTCCGCATGTCGCTGAAGGCGGACGACATCGAGGTCGACGAGGGCGTGGAGCCGCGCTTCGTCCTCACCCTGGAGGGCGCCGCCGAGCGCGTGAAGGTGCAGCTGGCCGCGCGCTACGGCCAGACGACGGTGGCGGTGTCCCCCACGGCCACGCACCTGGGCTACGCCAGCGGCGTGGGCGACGACGCGCGCAAGCTGTACCGCCGCCGCGACGAGGTGGAGCGCGCCGCGGGCAAGCTGCTGCTCGACCTGGGCCTTCGCTACGATCAGGGCGCGCAGGCGTTCGACGCGTCCGGCGACGTGGCCCTGGAGTTCTGGGCGCGCGGGCTGGCCAGCCTCCCGCCGGAGTGGGAGCGCTACGGCGTGCAGGCGCCCAAGGTGCGGCTGCGCCCGAAGCTCAAGCCGCGCATCCGCGTGGGCATGAGCGGCGTGCAGTGGTTCGACCTGGACGCCGAGTTCATCACCGACGACCAGGCCGTGGACCTGGGCGCCGTGCGCATGTGGCTGGACTCGGGCCGCAAGTTCGTGCCGCTGAAGGACGGCTCCTTCGCGGAGGCCGACGTCGCGGAGATCAAGCGCGTGGCGGACCTCCTGGAGGAGGCCGGCGCCATGCCGGGCCGCACGCGCACGCGGCTGCCGCTGCACCAGGCGGTGGCCCTGGACCTGCTCGCGGACCTGGGCGAGTTCACCGAGGTGGAGGCCAAGGCCCGTCAGGCCATGCTCTCCCTGCGCGAGTCCTCCGGCGTGCCGAAGGTGGCCGTGCCCGAGGGCCTCCAGGCCACGCTGCGCCACTACCAGGAGGCGGGCCTGTCCTGGCTCTGGTTCCTGCGGCGCCACGGGCTGTCCGGCATCCTCGCGGACGACATGGGCCTGGGGAAGACCATCCAGTCCCTGAGCCTGATGCAGAAGGTGGCCAACGACGAGGGCCGCAAGCCGTCGCTGGTGGTCGCGCCCACGAGCGTGCTCGCCAACTGGGAGCGCGAGGCGGAGCGCTTCACGCCGGGCCTCAAGGCCATGGTGTGGCACGGGCAGGACCGCCGCGAGCGCGCCGAGGACCTGAAGGACATGGACCTGGTGCTCACGTCGTACGCGCTGGTGCGCCGCGACCTGGAGCAGCTGTCCCAGGTGGGCTTCCGCTACGTCATCCTGGACGAGGCGCAGAACATCAAGAACGCGGACAGCGCCACCGCGCAGGCGTGCAAGTCGCTGCCCAGCGAGACGCGCCTCGCGCTCACCGGCACGCCGCTGGAGAACCGGCTGTCGGAGCTCTGGAGCATCTTCGACTTCCTCATGCCCGGCTTCCTGGGCAGCGCGGAGGGCTTCAGCGACCGCTACGAGCAGCCCATCCAGGTGGCCAACGACGCGTCCGCCAAGGACCGCCTGCGCCGCCGCATCCAGCCCTTCATCATGCGCCGCCTCAAGACGGAGGTGGCCAAGGACCTGCCGCCGAAGACGGAGAGCGTCGCGTGGTGCGAGATGGAGCCCGGCCAGGCCGCGCTCTACCGCGAGGTGCTGGAGGAGAGCCGCCGCAAGGTGAACGAGTCCATCGAGAAGGTGGGCTTCAAGCGCAGCCGCGTGTCCATCCTCGCGGCGCTGATGCGCCTGCGTCAGGTGTGCTGCGATCCGCGCCTGCTCAAGATGCCGCCCGGCACGCTGCTGCCGTCCAGCGCGAAGCTCGAGCGCTTCATGCAGCTGGTGGACGACCTGGTGTCGGAGGGCCACCGCGCCCTCGTCTTCAGCCAGTTCACGGAGATGCTGGAGCTGCTGAAGCAGGAGGCGGAGAAGCGCGGCCTGCGCTACCTCTACCTGGACGGCCGCACCAAGGACCGCATGGGCAAGGTGGACGAGTACAACCGCCCTGACGGCCCGCCGCTCTTCTTCATCAGCCTCAAGGCGGGCGGCACCGGCCTGAACCTCACCGCCGCGGACTACGTCATCCACTTCGACCCGTGGTGGAACCCCGCCGTCGAGGACCAGGCCACGGACCGCACGCACCGCATCGGCCAGACGCGCGCGGTCATCAGCTACAAGCTCATCACGCGCGGCACGGTGGAGGAGAAGATCCTCAGCCTCCAGCGCCGCAAGCGCGACCTCGCCGCCGGCGTGCTGGGGGCGGACGGGGACGACATGGGCCGCACCCTCACCGAGCAGGACATCCAGGAGCTGTTCACCGAGATCTGACGCGACCCGGGAATGGGGGAAGGTTGTGGCGCCAACAGGCCACGCCCTCCCACCCGCCCTCCCACCGTGCGCTCGAACAGAACATCTGTGCAGTGTCAGCGAGACCTGCTAGGGTGTTCAGGTGTTGGGGCCGTCGTACGGGCCGCGGAGGGCGCGCGTGCTGCTGGGTCTTCGGATTTCGAACGTAGCGGTGATTGAGGAGGTGGAGGTCGCGTTCGGCGCGGGCCTCACCGTCCTCACGGGTGAGACGGGGGCCGGCAAGTCCATCCTGGTGGACGCGCTGGGCCTGCTGCTCGGGGGCAGGGCGGATGCGGACGTCATCCGTGCGGGCTGCGAGGACGCGGCGGTGGAGGGCGTGTTCGCCCGGACGCCGGTGCTGGCCGCGCGCCTGGAGGAGCTGGGCCTCCCGGACCTGGGGGAGGAGGTGCTCGTGCGCCGCGTGCTCGGGCGGAGCGGGCGCGGCAAGGTCTACGTCAACGGCGCGCTGGTGACGCTGGGCGTGCTGGGGAAGCTCACCCGGGGTGTGGTGGACATCGCCGGCCAGCATGAGCACGTCAGCCTCTTCGACGCCGGGCTGCACCGGGTGCTCCTGGACAAGTACGGCGGCCTGGACGAAGCGCTGGCCGCCTACGGCCGCGAGTGGGCGAACCTGCGCGAAGTGGACGCCCGCATGGACGCCCTGGGCGGGGACGACGCCAAGGTGCGCGAGCGCGCGGAGTTCCTGCGCTTCCAACTGGACGAAATCACGCGCCTGGAGCCGGAGGCCGGCGAGGACGTGAAGCTGGACGCGGAGCGCCGGCGGCTGGGCAGCGCGCAGAAGCTCAAGCGTCAGGGCGCGGAGGCCGAGCTGCTGGTGTCGGGCGAGGCGCCGTCCGCGGTCGAGATCGTGGGGCGCGCGCTGGGGCTCGTGCACGAGGGCGTCAAGTTCGACGCGACGCTCGCGCCGGTGGCGCAGTCGCTCAGCACGGCGCTGTCGGAGCTGGAGGAGGCCGCGCGCCGGCTCAACCGCTATGTGGAGGGGCTGGAGTCCGACCCCGGGCGGCTGGGCGAGGTGGAGGAGCGGCTGGACGCGCTCAAGCGGCTGTGCCGCAAGCACGGCACGACGCTGGAGGGCGTCCTCAAGAAGCGCGGCGAACTGGAGACGGAGCTGGGCACGCTGGAGAACCGGCGCGAAATCCTGGAGGAGCTGAACCAGGAGCGCCGCCGCGTGGAGGAGCGGGCGCGCAAGGCGGCGCTGGCGCTGTCCCGCGCGCGAAGGACGTCCGCCGGCGCCTTCTCCCAGCAGGTGCGCGACGGCCTGGGGGGGCTGGCCATGGGCAAGGCCGCCTTCGAGGTCCGCGTCACCGCCGGGGAGACGCTGCGTCCGGACGGCCTGGATGAGGTGGAGTTCTTCTTCAGCGCCAACCCGGGTGAGCCGGCGCGGCCCCTGGCCAAGGTGGCCTCGGGCGGTGAGGCGAGCCGCCTGCTGCTCGCGCTCAAGCGTGCACTGGCGGACAGTGACGCGTGCGGCTGCTACATCCTGGACGAAGCGGACGCGGGCGTCAGCGGCGCCATCGCGGACGTGGTGGGCCGGATGATTCGCGAGGTCAGCACCCACCGCCAGGTGCTGTGCATCACGCACCTGCCCCAGGTGGCGGCCTACGCGGACGCGCACCTGCTCATCCGCAAGAGCGTGAAGGGCGAGCGCACCGTGTCCCAGGTGCTGCCGCTCGCCGCCGGAGCGGAGCGCACCCAGGAGCTGGCGCGCATGATGTCGGGCGTGGAGGTCACCCGGGAGGCGCTGGGCGCCGCGGAGGCGCTGGTGCGCTCGGCCCACCGGGCCACCCCCCGCGCCCGCCGCGAATCCGGCCCGGAAGGCAATAGCCCCCGGGGTCGGCTGCGCCGGACGGCCTGAGCCGGCCGCCCGGAAGGAGGGGGGGACCCAGGGGGAGGGGTTATGACGCACCGCGAGTTTTCGAGCGCGTCCTTGCCCCCACTTATGGGCTCACATAGCATCCGGCGCGTGTCCAGCACCGCAGGGCAGACCGCGGCCCCCCGCCATAAAGTCATCTCCGCTGGCCTGACGGACGTCGGGCGCAAGCGCAATCACAACGAGGACAGCTTCCTCATTGACGATGAGCTCCAGCTCTACGTCGTGGCGGACGGCATGGGTGGGCACGCGGGGGGTGGTACCGCGTCGCGCATCGCCGTCGAGACCATCGACAAGGAGCTGCGGCGCGCGCGCGAAGGGAGGGACAACCCCTTCGTCAGTGTTCCCAACCTCCAGGAATCCCCCATCCCGGAAGCGCTCCGGATCGCGGTGGAGAAGGCCTGTCAGGCCATCTACCTCACCGCCCAGGATGACGCGCGCCTGTCCGGCATGGGCACGACGGTCATCTCCCTGGTGGTCCGCGACGAGCACGCCTTCTTCGCCCACGTGGGCGACAGCCGCGCGTACCTCATCCGCGGGGACCTCATCCAGCAGATCTCCGAGGACCACTCGCTGGTCAACGAGCAGATCAAGGCCGGGATGATCACCCCGGAAGAGGCCAAGCACTCCCGGTACAAGAACATCATCACCCGCTCCGTGGGCTTCGAGGAGGAGGTCCAGGTGGACGTGATGGGGCTCGTGTCGGAGCCCGGTGACGTGTTCCTGCTCTGCTCGGATGGCCTCGCGAACATGCTCGAGGACCGGGAGATCCACGACGCCGTCGCGCGCCACCCCAACCTGGATGACGTGCCCAAGCACCTCATCGACCTGGCCAACGAGCGCGGCGGCGACGACAACATCAGCGTCATCGTCGTGCGCATGCAGGGCGGGTAGGGCCCCCGGACTCCGAGGCGCGCTGGGGCGTGCCCTGGAGTCTGTTGACCTTGACACTCTTCAAATGCGGATGATAGCTGCCCAAACCTTTCCGCCCACTGGAATCACCAGTGGGTGACGGTGAGGGTGGGGCGGCGGGCGGGGGAGGTGTTGCGAGCGCGGGGAGCGACTTAGCTTCTGGCGCCGGAAGTCCCACGTTGCGAAAGAGTTTCCCCAGGAGTGGTCCGTGGCCAAAAAGTCCTTCACCCTGATGGTCATCCCGGACCACGACGCTCCGGTGAAGCGCTACACCATCCAGCGCTCCTGGTTGATGCAGGTGGGCATGGGGCTGATGCTGGTGGCGGGCCTGGGCGTCGGTGCGAGCATCCACTACCTCCAGGTGGCGGCGGACGCGTCGGAGAACCGCATCCTGCGTGAGGAGAACCTCACGCTGCGCACGCAGCTGAAGTCGGTGCGGGAGCGCATCGAGCACATCGGTTCAACACTGGACCGCGTGGAGCGCTTCGACCAGAAGCTGCGCGCGGTGACGCTGCTGTCGGATCCGCAGCGCAACCTGGCCATGGGCCCCACGGAGCCGGAGACCGGCACCGCGGTGCCCACCACGGACACGCAGTTCACCCAGCTGACCACCACGGACACACCGAAGATGATGCTGAGCCGCCTGGATCGGCTCTCCGCGGAGGCGACCCGTCAGGAGCTGAGCCTCCAGGACCTGCAGGCCTACTTCCAGGACCAGAAGTCGCTGCTCGCCTCCACGCCGTCGGTGTGGCCGGCGCGCGGCTGGGTGACCAGCGACTTCGGCCAGCGCCTGGACCCGTACACGGCGGACCGCGTGACGCACGCGGGCCTGGACATCGCGGCGCCGCACGGCAAGGAGGTCACCGCGCCGTCGGACGGCACGGTGGTGTTCGCGGGGCTGGAGGGCGGGTACGGCAATGTGCTCGTCATCGACCACGGCTACGGCATCAAGACGCGCTACGGCCACCTGTCCAAGATCCTCGTGAAGGCTGGGGACCGCGTGAAGCGCGGCTCGCCCATCGCGAACGTGGGCAACACCGGCCGCTCCACCGGCCCGCACCTGCACTACGAGGTGCGCGTGAACGGCGTGCCGCAGAACCCGCGCAAGTTCATCCTCGAAGAGTAGCGCCGGCTCGGAGTCGGGCCGCGCTCAGGCTCCTTCCGGCTCCGGGAGGAACGCATCCAGGCGCAGGCGCCGCCGCTGCAGGCCGCGCGTCCGCCCGGTCCGCTCCATGATGTAGGCCCGCTCCACCTCCGCCCACAGGAGCGGCCCCAGCACCTGCCAGTGCGACGGCTGGTGCACCGTCAGCTCCAGCAGCGCCACGGTGAAGCCCGGCACGTCGGTGTCGGCCGCGCCCGGAGGCAGCGCGGGGCGCAGGTCCTCCGCCAGCCTCGCGCGCGTCGTCCCGGCGCTGTCCTCGCGCACGGTGAGCTGGGACGTGGGCAGGAGCAGCACCGCGAAGCCGTCCGGCTGGAAGCGCACGATGCGCGCGCCCGGGTACTGCGCGGCCAGCGACGCCACGGTGGCCTTGAGCAGCGCGTCCCCGGCGGGGAAGCCGAAGCGCGCGTTGAAGTGGATCATCTCCTTCACGTCCACCATCACCGCGCCCACGCGCCAGCCGTCGTGGTGCGCGTGCGTGGACAGGTCGAACTCCTCCTTGAGGAGCGCGCCCTGGGTGAGCGCCAGCACGTGCATGGCGCCGGTGGCGTCCGGTTGGCCTCGCCGTCGCTGCTCGGCGGCGATGAGCTCCTGGGCGGCGGCCTGCGGCGCCTCCTGGGCATGCCCCGGGCGCGCGGCCCGGGGATGGAGGGCGACGAGGGCGGTGGCGGTGGCGTCGTCGAGCGAGTAGGGCATCGTGTCCGCGTGTGTAGCGCGGACCGGCCCCGGGCGCAGGAAAGCGGCTCCCGGCGCCCCCCTTGGCCGCTCCTTCAGCGCATGCGGTGCGCCGTCACCGTCACCTCGTCCCGGGCATGGTAGAGCTGGCGGACGGTGAGGCCCTCCCAGCCCCCGTCCTCCACGAGCGTCTGGCGCACCCGCAGGAGCAGCGGGTTCTTGTCCTTCATGGGCAGCTTGATGTTGGCCACCAGGTTGCGGGCCCAGCGGCGCCGGCCCCACTTGGCCAGGAGCTGCGCCACCTCCAGGGGCCGCCACGCCATGTCGCAGAAGAGCCAGTCCGCGGGCTCCTCCGGGGCGTAGGCGAAGGCGCTCTCCTGCACGTGCTGGACGCGCGGGCTCCTCGCCAGCTCCGGCATCAGCTTCGCGGGGTCCACCGCCACCACCCGCGCCCCGCGCGCCACCAGCCGCTGCGTCCAGCCGCCCGGCGCCGCGCCCAGGTCCACGCAGACGTCGCCGCGCCCGGGCTCGTGCGCCAGCCCGTCCAGCGCCTCCTCCAGCTTCATGGCCGCGCGGGAGGGAGACTCGCCCGCGCGCTTCATCCGCCGCCGCCCGCCCGGCGCGAGCGACAGGGCCTCGCGGGCGCTCACCGCGGTCAGCATCAGCACCCCGTCCGGCGCGACGCACAGGCCCACCAGCAGGGCCCCCGTCTCCTTCGCCCGGTGGTCGTCCTCCAGGGTGCGCCCCTGGGGGAGCGCGGTCCGCACCGCCGCCTCCAGCGCCTCCGCGCGGCCCGCCTGCGTGTTGCCCTTCGCGCTGTCCGGTGTGTAGGCGCGCAGGAGCCAGGGCACGCGCGAGGGCAGCTCCGCCAGCGCGCCCACGAGGGCCTCCACCGGCACCTGCGCCCCACCCGCGGGCGCCCACGTGGCGATGACCTTCTCCGCCGCCCGGCCAAAGGCGGGGGGCACGTCCGGCCGGCGCTCGGACTCCACCAGGGCGGGCCCCAGCAGGCGCGGGCCCGCGTCCGCCCAGGCCAGCTCCTCGAAGAGGTGTGGCTCGAAGCCCTCCCGGCACGTCCACAGCCACCGGCCCGGCTGGGCCGCCAGCGTCTGTGCGGGCATGGACGGCACCCGCGCCCGAGGTGGGATGCGCGGCGCGGGCGAGGCGGTGGGCGCCGGGGCGGCGCGTCCGGGCCCACCGGCACGGGGTGTGGAAGTGGGCTTGCCACCTGGACGGGGGCCGGGCTTGCCGCCCGCGCGGGGGCCGGGCTTGATGCCGGGCCTGCCGCCGGAGGGAGGCCCGGGGCGCGCGGCCTTGCCGGGCCGGGAGGGAGTGCCTGGCCGTCGAGGGCCCTGGGAGGAGCGCCCGGAGGAAGTCTTCGCGGCGCGGGGACGGTGATTCTGCTTAGGGGACATTGCGTGGACTCGGTTCCGCTTTACTCTGGGCCACCGCGCGCCGGGCGGCCAGCCGAGAGGAAGTTTCGGGGGGCGCGCGTGGTTTCCGTCTGGTTCTCCCTTACATCTCCTGGGAATTCCCTTCACTCGCCGCGCTCCTTCGAGGATCCTCCGGCGAGAGAGCCAACATGATTGAATGGACGCTAAAGAAGCTCATCGGGACGAAGAATGAGCGCGAGCTCAAGAAAGCCCGCGTGAAGGTCGCCCGCATCAACGAACTGGAGGGCAAGATGAAGGCCCTCCAGGACGAGGACTTCGCGCGCGAAACCGCCCGGATGAAGCAGGAGATCGCGAACGGCCGGCCGCTCGACGAGCTGCTCTTCGAGGCCTTCGCCCTCACCCGTGAAGCGGCGCGCCGGGTCATCGGCCAGCGCCACTACGACGTGCAGCTCATCGGCGGCATGTTCCTGCACGAGGGCTGCATCGCGGAGATGCGCACCGGTGAAGGCAAGACCCTCACCGCGACGCTGCCCACCTACCTCAACGCCCTGTCCGGCCGCGGCGTGCACGTCGTCACCGTGAACGACTACCTGGCCCGCCGCGACGCCGAGTGGATGGGCCGGGTCTACAAG
>JAFADT010000004.1 GCA_023424585.1 Pseudomonadota bacterium | reverse complement strand
ACTCCGTCGTCCTCAAGGCCGTCACCCAGATCCTCCAGCGGGAAGGCCACCCGGTGGTGGCCATCGACGACGCGGTGGAGGGGCTCGCGGCGGCGAAGGACCCGTCCATCGACGTGGTGGTGCTCGACATCAAGATGCCGCACCTGTCCGGCATGGACCTGCTGCGCGCCATCAAGGCGGACCGCCCGGACGTAGAGGTCATCATGATGACGGCCTTCGCCACCGTGGAGACGGCGGTGGAGGCGGTGAAGGCGGGGGCGTACGACTACCTCACCAAGCCCTTCGAGAACATCGACGAGGTGAGCCTCACGGTGGCCAAGGCCGCCGAGCGCAAGGCGCTGAAGGACCGCACCCGCGCGCTGGAGGAGGCGCTCACCGCGCGCAGCCAGTTCGAGGACCTCATCGGCCAGTCCGCGCAGATGCGCGCCGTGTTCAAGCTGGTGGAGACGGTCAGCCACTCCACCGCCACGGTGCTCATCCAGGGCGAGAGCGGCACGGGCAAGGAGCTGGTCGCGCGCGCCATCCACTACCGCAGCGCGCGCCGCGACAAGCCCTTCGTGGCCGTCAACTGCTCCGCGCTGACGGAGACGCTGCTGGAGAGCGAGCTCTTCGGCCACGTGAAGGGTAGCTTCACCGGCGCCACCGGCAACAAGAAGGGCCTCTTCGAGGCGGCCGACGGCGGCACCATCTTCCTGGACGAGATCGGCGACGTGCCCCCGGCCACCCAGGTGCGCCTGCTCCGCGTCCTCCAGGAGGGCGAGGTGAAGCGCGTGGGCGCCAACGAGCCCGTGAAGGTGGACGTGCGCGTCATCGCCGCCACGCACGTGGACCTGTCCCGCGCGAAGGAGCAGGGCAAGTTCCGCGAGGACCTCTTCTACCGCCTCAACGTCATCACCATCGACCTGCCGCCCCTGCGCGACCGCCCGGAGGACGTGCCGCTGCTCGCGCACCACTTCCTCAAGGTCTACGCCGCCAAGGCGGACAAGAAGGTCACCGGCATCAGCCCGCGCGCCATGGAGGCGCTCACCTGCAACCGGTGGACGGGCAACGTGCGCGAGCTGGAGAACGTCATCGAGCGCGCGGTGGTGCTGACGGCCAACGACGCCATCGACGTGGAGGACCTGCCGCCCGGCTTCCAGGCCGCGCCCCAGGCCGACTCCGCCGTGGAGGTGTTCAGCCTGGCGCACCTGCCGTACGCCCAGGCCAAGCGCCTGGCCATGCGCGCCTTCGAGCGCCGCTACCTCTCCGCGCTCCTGGAGAAGAACAACCACAACGTGTCCAGCGCGGCGCGCGCGGCCGGCGTGGACCGCTCCAACTTCCGCCGCCTGCTCAAGCAATACGAGGTCGCCGGCCGCAGCATGAAGCCGCGCCAGCCCAAGGGCCCGGAGGTGGACAGCGGCCCGGGCGTGCCCGCGCTCGAAGCCGTGTCCTGACGCGGGCCCGAGGGGGGGCGGCTCAGCCGTCCTCCCCGGGCTCTCGCTCGCCGCGCCGCGCGGCGAGCTGCTGCTGGATGGCCTCGTAGCGCTCGGACAGCTCCGCCTCGAAGCCGTTGCGCGTCGGGGTGTAGAAGCAGCGCGAGCGCAGGGCCTCCGGCAGGTAGTCCTCCGGGACGTAGTTGCCCTCGAAGTTGTGCGGGTACTTGTACCCGCCGCCGTAGCCCAGCGACTTCATCAGCTTCGTGGGCGCGTTGCGCAGGTGCATGGGCACCGGCAGCGCGCCCTCCTTCGTCACGGCCTCGCGCACGGCGGCGTACGCGGCGATGACGGCGTTCGACTTGGGCGCGAGCGCCAGGTACGTCACCGCCTGGGTGAGGGGCAGGGTGCCCTCCGGCAGGCCCATGAGCTGGAAGGCCCTCAGCGCGTCCACCGCCACGCCCAGCGCGCGCGGATCCGCGTTGCCCACGTCCTCGGACGCGAAGATGACCATGCGGCGGAAGATGAAGACGGGGTCCTCGCCCGCCTCCAGCATGCGCGTCATCCAGTACAGCGCGGCGTCCACGTCGCTGCCGCGCATGGACTTGATGAACGCGCTGACGACGTTGTAGTGCTCCTCGCCGCCCTTGTCGTAGAGCAGCATCTTCTGCTGGAGGGCCTCCTCCGCCACCTTGCGGTCCACCGCCTTGCCGCCGTACGCGGCCGCGGCCTCCAGCGCGGTGAGGGCCTTGCGCGCGTCCCCGCCCGCCGCGTCCGCGATGAACTCCAGCGCCGCGTCGTCCACGGCCACCTTGCCGCCCAGGCCGCGCGGGTCCGCCACGGCGTGGCGCATGACGGCGATGAGCTCCTCCTGCTCCAGCCCGCGCAGGGTGACGACGCGGCAGCGCGACAGGAGCGCGGCGTTCACCTCGAACGACGGGTTCTCCGTGGTGGCGCCAATCAGCGTGACGGTGCCCTTCTCCACGTGGGGCAGGAGCGCGTCCTGCTGCGACTTGTTGAAGCGGTGGATCTCGTCGATGAAGAGCAGCGTGCGCTGGCGGTTCAGCTTCCAGCGGTCCTGCGCGCGGGCCACCGTCTCGCGGATGTCCTTCACGCCCGCGAGCACGGCGGACATGGTCTCGAAGGCGGCGCCGGTGGAGCGCGCGATGAGCTGGGCGAGCGTCGTCTTGCCGGTGCCCGGCGGGCCCCAGAGGATGAGGCTGGGCACCTGGTCGCTCTCCAGGGCGCGGCGCAGGAAGCGGCCCTCGCCGGTGAGGTGCTCCTGGCCCAGGTACTCGCTGAGCGAGGTGGGGCGCATGCGCTCGGCGAGCGGCGCCAGGACGGCCTGCTCCTTCTGGCTGGCGTGGTCGAAGAGGTCCATGGGGCCTCCAAACCTAGCGCCCCGGGCGTCCCGTCGCGCTCCCTTGTGATGTCCGGCGCCGGGCAGGTGCGGCATTTTCCTGGGGAGGACGGTTGGCCGGCTGGACTAGAACCCGGGGGGCGTGCAGACCCTGGTCATCGTCGCGAAGCGAGACATCCCGCAGGCCGTGGCCCTGGCGGCGGAAATCCGGCAGCGCCACCCGAACCTGACGGTGCTGGCGGACCGCGCCCTGGCGCACGCGCTCAACTGGCCGCGCGTCGAGGACCGCGAGCTGGCGGCGCGCGCGGACCTGGTGGTGGTGCTGGGCGGGGACGGCACGCTCATCTACGCGGCGCGCCTGCTGGGCGGGCGCGCCGTGCCCATCATCGGCGTCAACCTGGGCAGCCTGGGCTTCATGACGGAGGTGCCCGTGGAGGAGCTCTTCAGCCGGCTGGACGACGTGCTGGCGGGGAACTTCCAGGTGGACTCGCGGATGAAGCTCTCCTGCCGGCTCCTGCGCGGCGGCAAGATCCTCATCGAGGATGAGATCCTCAACGACGTGGTCATCAACAAGGGCGCGCTCGCGCGCATCGCGGACCACGAGACGTCCATCGACGGGGTGCCCATCACCACGTACAAGTCGGACGGCGTCATCCTGGCCACGCCCACGGGCTCCACGGCGTACTCGCTGTCCGCGGGCGGCCCCATCGTGCACCCGTCGGTGGACTGCACCATCCTGTCGCCCATCTGCTCGCACGCGCTGACCCAGCGGGCCATCGTGGTGCCGGCGGACCGCACCATCCGCGTCACGCTGAAGAGCGAGACGGCGGACACGTACCTCACGCTGGACGGACAGACGGGCCACTCGCTCCAGGGCGGGGACTGCATTGAAGTGGTGCGCTCGCCCAACCGCGTGGGCCTGGTGCGCAACCCCCGCGTGGCCTTCTTCACCATCCTCCGTCAGAAGCTGCACTGGGGCGAGCGCTGAGCGCCCGGGGCCGGGGGGAGGGCTCCCCTCCGGGGGGAGCGCTGGGGTAGCGTCCAGCCCGTGACGACGGGTGGGCACACGACGCGTTTCGGCAAGTACGAGCTGCAGGAGCGCCTGGGCGCGGGCGGCATGGCCGTGGTGCACCGCGCGCGCTACACGGTGGCGGAGGGGGTGTCCCGCTCCGTGGTCATCAAGCGCGTGAGGGACCCGTACGCGCAGGACCCCGCCTTCGTGCAGATGTTCCTCAACGAAGCGCGCATCTCCATGGGGCTGTCCCACGGCAACATCGTCCAGGTCTTCGACTTCGGGCAGGAGGAGGGCGAGTACTTCCTGGCCATGGAGTGGGTGGACGGGCAGCCGCTGTCCAAGGTGCTCAAGCGCCTGAAGCTCAAGGGGATGGCGCACCTGCCGGCGCCGCTGGCCGTGCAGCTGACGATCGAGGTCTGCAAGGGCCTGCACCACGCGCACACGCGCCGCGACGAGCAGGGCCGCCCGCTGGGGCTGGTGCACCGCGACGTGTCCCCGGACAACGTCCTCGTCAGCTACGAGGGCGAGGTGAAGCTCACCGACTTCGGCATCGCGAAGGCGCAGCTGTCCGGGCGGCCGGACACGGAAGCGGGCGTGGTGCGCGGCAAGTTCCTCTACCTGTCCCCGGAGCAGACGCGGGCGGAGGCGCTGGACGCGCGCTCGGACGTGTATACGGCGGGCGTGGTGCTCTTCGAGCTGCTCACCGGCCGCAGGCCCGCGGAGGGAGATCAGGCGGCGGTGATGGAGCGCATCGCCACGGGCGACCTGACGCCTCCGCACACGTATGTCCCGGACCTGGATCCCTCGCTGGGCGCGGTGGTGTCCCGGGCGTTGGCGCTGCGGCGGGACGACCGCTTCACGAGCGCGGAGGACTTCCAGCGCGCGCTGGCGGAGTGGCTCGCGTACCGGGCGCCGCTGTTCCCCGCGTCCACGCTGCGCCACCTGATGGGCTGGCTGTTCGAGGAGGAGCTGAAGCTCGCGGGCCAGCCGCCCCGGATTCCGGAGTCCTTCCTGCGCCAGGTGACGGTGTGGACGGGGGAGGGCGGGCCGCTGGTGTCGGACGAGCCGGAGCGGGCGTCGGCGGTGCACCGCGCGCACGCCGAGGCGTTCCCGGGGGAGTACGTGCCCGGGGCGCTGGTGGGCGGAGGCCCCTCGGCGGACCTGGGCGCCGGGGTGCCCGGCTGGGTCTGGGCGGCCGTCGTCACGGTGGCGGTGGTCTTCTTCGTGGGGCGGGCGGTGATGCCGGACCTGTCGGAGCCGCCCTCTCGCAAGCTCCAGGTGGTCTCCATGCCTCCGGGCGCGGAGGTGCGCTGGGACGGCGACCCGGTCGGGATGACGCCGGCGGTGCTGAACGTCGCCCCGGGCGAGGGCTCGCACCGGCTGGAGCTGCGGTTCGTGGGCTACCAGCCGTGGGCGACCACCGTGTCGCGGGCCGCCGTGCCGGAGCGCGTGCAGGTGACGCTGGAGCGGCTGCTGCCGCCGCCTCCTCCGCCGGAGCCGGTGGTGGACGCGCGGGTGAAGGACAAGGAGTCACCGCCGGAGGCGCCGGTGCGCAAGCGGAGCCCGTTGACGATGGCCCGGGGCGAGGCGCGCGAGGCCTCGGACTGGATGGCGAGGTCCCCCGACGCGGGCGCGGTCTATACGCTGGGGCAGGAGCTGCTCGCGGCGGGCAGCGCGATGCAGGCCGGGGAGAAGTTCTGGAAGTGCCTGGAGCTGAAGGAGTCCGCGGCGGAGTGCCACCTGGGCCTGGGGCGGGTGGGCGTGCTGACGGACCGCGCCGCCATGGCCCGTGAGGGGTATCAGCGCTACCTGGAGCTGCGGCCGAAGGGCCTCGCGGCCGCGGAAGCGCGCAAGTACCTCCACGCGAAGACGGCGCGGTAGTCCGGGCGGACGGCGATGTTCCTCTTCCTGTCGAAGGTGTTGGACCTGTTGCTGTCGCCGCTCACCTGGGCGCTGCTCCTGGGCGTGGGGGGCGTGGTGCTGCGCCGGTGGAGGCGCCTGGCGGTGGCGTCGCAGTTGGCGGCGGTGGGCGTGCTGTACGCGTTCTCCATCGAGCCGACGGGAGCGCTGCTGACGCGCATGACGGAAGCGGACGCGGTGAGCACGTACCGGCCGGACACGGTCTACGACGCGGTCATCCTGCTGGGCGGAGGGCTGGACGCGGCGGCCACGGAGCGCTCGGGGCAGCCGGAGTACAACGCCGCGCCGGAGCGGATGATGCGCACCTTCGAGTTGCTGCACGACGGCCGGGCGCGGCAGGTGCTGATCACGGCCGGCAACCTGGACGCGCGGCCGGAGGCGGTGGTGGAGGCGGACGTGCTGGCCGCGCAGCTGGAGCACTGGGGCATCGCGCCCGAGCGCATCGTGAAGGAGGGGCGCAGCCGCAACACCCGCGAGAACGCGCTGGAGTCGGAGCCGCTGGTGCGCGCGCACGGCTGGAGGTCGCTGCTCCTGGTGACGAGCGCCGCGCACCTGCCCCGCGCGGCCGGCTGCTTCGCGGCGGTGGGGCTGAAGGCGGACACGCTCGCGGTGGACTTCCGCTCCTCGACGCTGCCTGCGGCGAAGATGAGCTGGCAGCCGCGAGCGGGGGCGCTCGCCCAGAGCACGGACATTCTCCGGGAGCTGGCGGGGCGGGTCGTCTACCGGCTGCGGGGCTGGACCGCGCGCTGGCGATAGTTTCGAGTGCGCGACTTCATCGTTGGCTGCGAGGCTGGACTGCGCGCTGGCGATAGTTCCGAGCGCGCGGCTTCATCGTCGGCTGAGAGGCTGGACCGCGCGCTGGCGATAGTTTCGAGCGCGCGACTTCATCGTCGGCTGCGAGGCTGGAGCGCGCCGTGGCGATAGTTTCGAGTGCGCGACTTCATCGTCGGCTGCGAGGCTGGACCGCGCGCTGGCGATAGTTCGGAGCGCGCGGCTTCATCACTGGCTGCGAGGCTGGACCGCGCGTTGGCGGTGGCGTACGTGCGCTACTTCATCGACGGCGGCGCGCGCAGCCCGCCCGGAGGCACGCCGAGGATCGTGATGCGGCCCTGGGGCTTCGCGCGGGGCGCGGGCCTGCCGGTGCGGAACGCGGTGACGAGCGCGTCCCATGGCGACGGGGCATCCTTGCTCGCGGGCAGCACGGGGAGGTCCTTGAGCATCGTGTAGCCGTCGTTGCCCTGCGCCACGAAGCTGAAGGTGGCCAGCCGGTACGTCGCCGCGTCGTCCAGCGGCTTGCCGTTCACCTCCACCTTCGTCACCCGCGCGCCCGGCGCCTTGCGCAGGTCGAAGGTGAAGCGCAGGCCGGACACCTGCGGGAAGCGACCGGGCGGCTTGCTGTCCACGCTGCTCTGGCTGACGCCGTTCTCCAGCGCCGCGCGCAGCGTGGCCCCCGTCACCTCCAGGACGACCAGCTCGTTGCGGTAGGGCATGAGCGAGTACAGCTCGCGCCGGGTCATCGTCCCCGCGGGCAGCACCCGGTCCGCGCGGATGGCGCCCCCGTTCACGAGCGCCACGTCCGCGCCTGTCGCCGCGCGGAACGCATCCGCCAGGAACGAGCCCAGGTTCGTCTCGGCCACCCGGTTCTGCGCGCTGCGCGCATCCAGCGCCACCGGCGAGCGGCCGATGCGCTCCGCCAGCGTGGCCAGCAGCGGCGCGTAGGGCTTCATCTGCGCATCGAACGCCGGGTCGTCCGGCGTCCTGGCGGTGATGGGGATCACCTTCCACGCGAGCTTCTTCACCGCGCCCGTCTTCGCGTCCAGGTCCAGCGTGACGCGGCCCAGGTCGATGGCGTCCTCGTCCAGCTTGAAGATGGGCGTGCCCGCGACGGTCTCCTGCACGCGGTCGTGGTCGTGCCCGCCGATGATGAGGTCCACGCGCACGCACTTCGCCAGCTCCCGGTCCTGCTCCACCGACAGGTGCGTCAGCCCCATCACGAACTGCGCGCCCGCGGCCCGCAGCGCGTCCACGGAGCGCTGCGCCGCCTCGCAGTACGGCGTGATGCGCGTGTCCTTGCCCGGCTTGGACGAGCTCTGCGTCTCCGGCAGCACCACGCCGAAGATGCCCACCTTCACGCCGCCCACGTCGCGGATGTCCCAGGCCTTGAGCCCCTCGAACACCTGCCCCGACTTCACGCTCAGCACGTTGGCGCCCAGCCACGGGAAGCGCGACTGCTGGATGCGCGCGCGCAGCACGTCGTCCCCGAAGTCGAACTCGTGGTTGCCCACCGTGGAGTAGTCCAGTCCGAGCGCGTTCCACGCGTCGATCATCTGCCTGCCCTTGAGCGCCTCGCCCTCCACCTCCGCGGAGGACTCCACCGACGGGGAGATCGTGTCGCCCGCCAGCAGCGTGAGGACGTGCGGTGACTCCTTCAGCGCCTGCTGCTTGATCGTGGCCACGCGCGACAGCCCGCCCCGGTTCCGGGCGGTGGGCTGGAATTGGTAGACGTCGTTGAGGTGGAGGATCGTGAGGCGGACGGTGTCGGCGGGAGGCGTCGGCTCGGCGGCCCCGGCGGAACGGGTGGCCAGCACCAGCGCGAGCGGCAGCAGCGCCGCCCAGGTGCTCACGGTCTTCTTCATCATCGGACAGTCGTTCTCTTGCGGAGGGGAACGGGGGGAAACACAACACCCATCGTCCCGGCCTAGCGCACTCGGCGCATGAAGGCGAGCGGGCCGGACATGTCGCGACGCGCAAGCCCGTCTTCCTGGAGGATGAAGGGCAGCCGGCCCGCCGTGCGCTCCCCCTTCAGACGGTGTAGCGCCGCCCCTGCGCCAGCGGCTCGATCACGCTGCCGCTCGTGTCGAACAGGTCCGGATAGTGGATGAGGCGCATCTTCGCGCGAGTGGCCTCCGGCAGCGCCGCCAGCTTCTCGTAGGGCGTGTGCACGCCGTGGTTCGTCTCGTGGATGACCAAGTCCGCCTCGGACAGCCACGCGATGAGGCCCTCGTCGAACGCGGTGTCCGCGCTGTA
>JAFADT010000378.1 GCA_023424585.1 Pseudomonadota bacterium | reverse complement strand
GGCCAGGGGGACGCCGCGATGGCTCAGCTGGCCGAGTACGGACGCAGGAGGCCGTTCATGCCCCGGAGCCGCGCGGGCAGGGGCAGCGGCCTCATGGACCTGCTCCTGGGGCGCCCGCTCACCAGCGCCCAGGCGATGCAGGAGAAGACGGGCGTCCTCACCGGCGTGGCCCTGTTGGGGCTGGACGCGCTGTCCTCCGCGGCGTACGGCCCGGAGGCCGCGCTCACCGTGCTGCGCCCGCTGGGAGCCACCGGGGTGTGGCTGCTCTTCCCCATCACCGCCGCCATCGTCGGGCTCTTGATGGTCGTCGCGGGCTCGTACGCGCAGACCATCGCCGCGTACCCCAGCGGCGGCGGCGCGTACACGGTGGCGAAGCAGAACCTGGGGCGGGGCGCGGGGCTGCTCGCGGCGACGGCGCTGATGCTGGACTACCTGCTCAACGTGGCCGTGGGCATCTCCGCCGGCACGGGCGCGCTGGTGTCCGCGCTCCCCGCCCTGCGGCCCCACACGCTCCACATCACCCTGGGCCTGCTGGCGCTGCTCACGCTCGTGAACCTGCGCGGCGTCAGCGAGGCGGGCGCCGTGTTCGTCGTGCCCACGTGGTTCTTCATCGCGTCGCTGGGGGTGGTGCTGCTCGTGGGCTTCTTCAAGCTGGTGACGGGGGACGCGACGCCCGCGCAGCAGCCTCCGCCGCTGGAGGTCCCCACCGCGTCCCTGGGGGCGTGGCTGGTCATCCGCGCCTTCGCCAGCGGGTGCACGGCGATGACGGGCGTGGAGGCCATCAGCAACGCCGTGCCCATCTTCCGCGACCCCGCCATCCGCCGCGCGCGCGTCACGCTGGGCATCATCGTGGGCGTCCTGGTGATGATGCTGCTGGGCATCGCGCTGCTGTGCCGGGTGTACGGCGTGGGCGCCACGGACCCGAACGGCGCGAACTACCAGACGGTGCTGTCGCAGCTCATCGCGGCGGTGATGGGGCGCGGCGTCTTCTACTACGTGGCCATGGCCGCCATCCTCAGCGTGCTCGCGCTGTCCGCGAACACCAGCTACGCGGGCTTCCCGCTCGTCTGCCAGGTGCTGGCGCGCGAGCGCTACCTGCCGCCGGGCTTCGCGCACCGGGGCCGCCGCCTGGCGCTGTCGCGCGGCATCCTCACCCTGTCCGGGCTCGCGGCCGTGCTGCTCATCGTGTGCAAGGGCATCACGGACCGGCTGATCCCCCTGTTCGCCATCGGCGCGCTGATGGCCTTCACCCTGTCGCAGGCGGGCATGGTGGTGCACTGGGGCCGGCACCGCGACGAGGCCGGCTGGCGGTGGCGCCGGGCCCTCAACGGCGCGGGCGCGGTGATGACGGCGCTCACGCTGTGCATCGTGGGCGTGTCCAAGTTCACGCACGGCGGCTGGGCCGCGTTCGTCATCGTGCCCGTGGGGCTGGTGCTGCTGTCGCGCGTCCATGCCGCGTACGCGCGCATGCGGCAGGTGACGGAGCTGAAGCGGCCCGTGCTCCTGACGCCCGCGTCGCCGCTCGTCGCGGTGGTGCCGGTGGACCGCTGGTCCCACGCGTCGGAGACGGCGCTGCGCTTCGCGCTGGAGCTGAGCGACGACGTGCGCGCGGTGCACATCTGCAGCGGCGACGTCGACGAGGCGGCGCTGGACTCGCAGTGGCAGCACTTCGTCCAGGGGCCGCTGCTGGAGGCCGGGCGGAGCCCGCCGCCGCTCGTGCACGTGGGGTCGCCGTACCGCGCGCTGGTGTGGCCGCTGATGGACTACCTGGACGCGCTGCTCGCGGACGTCCCGGGCGGCACCGTGGCCATCGTGATGCCGGAGCTGCTGGAGCGGCGCTGGTACCGCTCCATGCTCTACGGCCGCCGCTCGGAGCTGCTGCGCAGCGCGCTGCTGCTGAGCGGCGAGCGGCGCCTGGTGGTGGTCAGCGTGCCCTGGTACATGCGCACGGAGGCGCGCCCGGAGCCGCACTCGGCCTGGGGGGACCCCGCCCCCCCGGAGAACGGGTAGGGCGGGAGGGGCCCTCCTGTCACTCCTGCTCGTCCTGCTTCGTCAGGCCCCAGTCCTTCAGGCGCTTGAAGAGGGTGGAGCGCGCGAGGCCCAGCTCGCGCGCCACGCGCTCGCGGTTGTTGTTGAAGCGGCGCAGCGCGGTCTCGATGATCTGCCGCTCCAGCTTCTCCAGCATCTGCTCCAGCGTCATGCCCGGGGGCAGCTCCGGCACGGTGATGCCCGTCTCGCGGTTGACCTCCTGGTCGAAGGACAGGTCGCTCGCGTCGATGGACGGGCCCTTGCGCAGGAGCAGCGCGCGGTGCACCACGTTGCGCAGCTCGCGGATGTTGCCCGGCCAGGCGTGCTGCTGGAGCCGGTCCAGCGCGGCCGGCGTGAAGCGCACCGTCTGTCCGCGCGGGGCGAACGCGCGCACGAAGTGCTCCGCCAGCGTCACCACGTCTCCCCGGCGGTTGCGCAGGGGCGGCAGGTGCAGCGGCACGACGCACAGGCGGTAGTAGAGGTCCTCGCGGAAGCGGCCCTCGCGCGCCGCCGCCAGCAGGTCGCGGTTGGTGGCGGCCACCACGCGCACGTCCACGTGCTGGGGGCGGCTCGCGCCCACGCGCTTGATCTCGCCGCTCTCCAGCGCGCGCAGGAGCTTCGCCTGGAGGTCCAGGGGCAGCTCGCCAATCTCGTCCAGGAACAGCGTGCCGCCGTCCGCCTCCTCGAAGGCGCCCTTGCGCGCGCCCACGGAGCCGGTGAACGCGCCCTTCTCGTGGCCGAACAGCTCGCTCTCGATCAGCTCCTTGGAGATGGCGGCGCAGTTGACCGGGATGAGCGGCCGGTTCGCGCGCGGCGAGCACGCGTGCAGCGCGTTCGCCACCAGCTCCTTGCCCGTGCCGGACTCCCCCAGGATGGTGACGGCCGCGGTGGAGGGCGCCACGCGCTGGATCAGGTCCGTGAGCTGCCGCACCGACGGGTCGCTCCCGAGGATGCCGTGGAAGGCCGGCGCCTCCTTCTTCGCCGCGGGGACGACCTCCAGGAGCAGCTCCGCCTCGCCCACGCGCAGCGTGGTGGGCAGCGTCACCTCGGCCTCGAACAGGCGCACCGGCCCCAGCCAGGTGCCGTTGGTGGAGCGCAGGTCCAGGACGTGGAAGACGCCGTCGCGGCGGGTGACCTTCAGGTGCCGGCCGGAGATGAACCGGTCCTGGAGCACCAGGTCGTTGCCGGCGTCCTTGCCCACCGTGAAGCTGTCGCCGGTGAGCCGGTGCACGGCCTCGCTGCCGCCCTGCTTCACGCGCAGCTGCGCGGGCTGCCAGCGCTGCGCTTCGCGGCCCTGCACGGCGGTGGCGCTGCCGGCCTCCGTGGCGGCGTCCGCGTCGTCGCTGACGCCGTGCTGGCGGAACACCGCGCGCCACTGGCCCAGCTCGATGTCCGCGCCGTCCGGCAGGTCCGCGCGCTCCACCACCGCGCCCGCGACCTTCGTGCCCTTGCCGGAGAGGTCCTCCACGCGGCACTGCTGGCCATCCCACAGGAGGGCCACCTGCTGGCGGCTCACCTCCGGATCCGGGATGGCCACGTCGCTCGAGTCGCCCCGACCGAGCACCACCCGCGCCCGGTCCACCGCCACCCTCAGCACTTCCTCGCCTCGACGGAAGAACACCAGCTCCGGCATTACGAACTCTCTCCCCAAGCCCCCGGACACCGGGGCCGCGCGCAGCGCTTTACACGGCGCGTGCGCGGGCATCAACCGGGGTCCGTCAGGAGCGGGCCGGAAGCGCCCCCGCCCGCCGCTACCGCTTGGGGCCGAAGCGCGGGCTGCTCACCATGCCGGTGAGCCGGCCGCCGCGCCAGCCCGGGTTGTCCCGGTCCTGCGGCAGCATGTTCACCGCGAGCGCCAGGGGGCCCAGCCGCTGCTGGAAGGCCTGCTCGAACTTCAGCCGCACGTCGAGCGCCAGCTCGCTGTACTCCAGCCGGCGGCCCAGCTTCACCGTGCCGGTGCCGGAGCCCTCCAGGTCCTCGCTCTTGAGGTTCAGGTCCCGCACCGTGCCCAGGCCCTTGTCGAACTGGAGGTCGCCCTTCAGCTCGCCCAGCACTACGCGCGGCAGCTCCATGGGCATGGCGGGGCCGCCGCCCATGGGGATGGCCGCCTTGCCTCCCTTGATGGTCAGCCCCTGGGTGTCCAGCGCCACCGTGCCGGACGCCTGGGACCAGTCCACCGGCTGGCCGCGGATCATCGTCCCCGGCGCCGTGAGCGCCAGCCTCGCGTTGAGGGTGCCCTCCATGTCCACGCCCGTGTACGCCGGCAGGTTGCCGCCGCTGGCCTGTACGCCCTCCACGTCCACGTTCAGCGACGTGCCGCTCAGGCCGCCCACGTGCACGT
>JAFADT010000873.1 GCA_023424585.1 Pseudomonadota bacterium | reverse complement strand
CGTACGTACTGCTGCTCGGGTACAACCGCTATGGGGGGTTTCGCCGGGACGTGAACTGGTTCGACGTCTTCACGGACTCGCTGGAGGAGCTGGGGCTGGGGCTGCTCGTGTCGCTGGTGGTGCTCGTGTTGATTGGCCGCATCGGCCGGGGCACGTCGCTCCAGGAGGCGGTGGGCATGGTGGTGGTGGAGGCCGGCACGGTGGCCATCGGCGTGTCGGTGGGCACCGCGCAGCTGGGCGGCCAGCACCGCGAGCCGGATGAAGAGGAGGATCAGCGACGGCTGCGGTCCGCGGACCACGTCCCCGGTCAGCTGGTCATCGCGTTCTGCGGCGCGGTGCTGTTCGCGGCCAACGTGGCGCCCACGGAGGAGGTCGTGATGATCGCCGTGGAGGCGCAGCCCTGGTGCCTGCTGGGGCTCGCCGTGCTGTCGCTGCTGTTGGGCGGGCTCATCCTCTTCCAGAGCGACTTCACGCGCGCCAGGCGCTTCACGCGCCGCCGCCTGCGCCGGGACGTGCTGGCGGGCACCGTCGTCACGTACACGCTCGCGCTGCTGTCGAGCGCGCTGGTGCTGTGGTTCTTCGGCCGGTTCCAAGGCAACGGCCTGGCGGTCTGCATGGCGCAGGTGGTGGTGCTGGGGCTGGCGTCGACGCTGGGCGCCTCCGCGGGGAGACTGCTCATCCAATCATGAAGACGAACTGGAACTGGCTGGAGGGCGTCGTCTTCGTGTCGAGCTGCGTGCTGGTGGCGCTGGTCCTGGGCTACCTGGTGGTGGACGCCTGGACGACGGGCAGCGGTCCGCCGGACCTGGTCGTGAAGGTGGGCGCGCCCGTCGCCGCCGCGAACGCGAAGGAGTGGCGGGTGCCCGTCACGGTGACGAACCACGGCGACTCGGCGGCGGAGGAGGTCCACGTGCGCGTGTGGCTGCGAGGCGGCCGCGAGCCGAAGCAGGAGGCGGAGTTCGTGCTGGCCTACGTGCCACGCCACTCCCAGCGGGAGGCCTGGGTGTCCTTCCTCGAGGACCCGGATCCGGAGGGCGTGGAGGCGCACGCGGTGGGCTTCGCCACGCCCTGACACGCGCTGCTATCCTGGTGGCGCATGCGCGCCAGGAAGATGGGGTGGTGGGCGGTCGCGCTCCTCTTCGGATGGAGCGTGGGCTGCGTGTCCTCGCAGGACGCCACGAGCCCTGACGCCAGGGCAGTGAGCTTCGCGGAGGCCGACTTCGCCATGGCCTGCCCGGGTCCGAGCGACGTATCCCAGGCAGCGCAGCACCGCTCGGATGCCGGACGGGGGCCCCCTCACACCAGGGAGATGGGCGCATGAAGTGGGGACGTCGCCCGGCAGCGCTCCTCGTCGCGGGCATCATCGCGGCGCTGCTCCTGGCCCTCTTCCTGCGCTCGGGTGGTGGCGATTCGCGCCCTCCGGGCCGCAGGTCCTCCGGCGGTCCGGGCTTCTTCGCTGGCGCCAACACGGGCCGCGCCCCCCGGGTCTCCTCCAGGGAGGGCCTCCGCATCACCGGCGTCGTGCGCGATGCGGGGGGCCCGGTCCCAGGCGTCCGCGTGTCCGCGTCCCGCGCGGAGCCGGAGGTCACGTTGTCGGAGCGCTCCTGCCCTCCTTCCGACAGCACGCCTCCCCTCCGATTGATGCAGTGCTGGGACGAGGCCTTCGACGAGCTGGTGGATCAGCTCGACAAGCGCGAAGGAGCAGCCCCTACCGTCGGGGAGACCGTCAGTGCGGCGGACGGCACCTTCGTCCTGGGCGGCCTCTCCGAAGGCGCAGTCACGCTGTGGGCCTCCCATGGCTCGAACGTAGCGCTGCTCCCGGACGTGACGACAGCCTCGCGGGACGTGGTCCTCATCCTCGATGAGGGCCTCTTCTTCGGAGGCGCCGTCCGCGACGGCTCACCGGAAGGCGCCCCCATCGCGGGCGCCCGCGTCACCCTCTTCTCCCACGAGCACACGCGCTTCTTCCCCGCGACCAGCGGCGCGGATGGGCGCTTCCGCATCGGCCCCGTGCCTCCGACGGACTACGGGGTCCTCGTCACGGCGCCGGGGTTCAGCCCGCTCCTCGCCCGGCGCGCGAATCCATCGGACGGGCACACCTTCATCCTGGACCGCCCCGTGCAGTACGCGGGCACCGTGGTGACACAGCAGGGAGCCCCCGCGCCCGGTGTCTCCGTCCGGCTCTACACCCCCAGCGCCGAGCCCGAGTGGAGCACCACCGTCACGGATGCGCAGGGACGCTTCTCCCTCCGCTCCCATGAAGGTGCGCCCGCTCAACTCTTCGCGGAGACGGCGGCGCATGACGGCCTGGCCCACCTGAGGACGGAGCCCCGCGAGGACCTGGTCCTCACGCTCGGGCCGGGCATGTTCCTCCAAGGCAACGTCCGCGATGAGCACGGAGGCCCGATTCCCGGCGCTCGGGTCATGGCGGATCGCGACGATGCGAACGCCCCGTCCCCGCGCGGGCAGGCCGTCACGGATGCACAGGGTCACTACCGGCTGGGCCCGCTGTTCCGACTGCCGCATTTCGTGGCGGCCCGCGCCGCGCATCACATCGACGTGGAACCGGAGCACCAGGAGCTGGGTGAGGCGGAGGAGACCTTCGACTTCATCCTGCCGCGCGCCATCTCCATGGAGGGCAGCCTCGTCGACGAGGGCGGCCAGCCCCTCGCCGGGCGCGAGGTCCGGCTCCATGCCGGCCCGGTGACGGCCCCGACCGGGGACCTCCCCTTGGACCACACCGTGACGGACGAAGCCGGGCGCTTCATCCTGGATTCGGAGGACCCGGGTCCCGCGTGGCTGGACGTCACCGACGCGACCTTCGTCCCCCAGCGCTTCGCGGTCGAGCGTCCATCGACGGACGTGCGGCTGGTGCTGCGCCGGGGTGCCCGCGTCTCCGTCGCCGTCCTGAGCGCGGCGGGCGCCCCGGTGCGCGGCGCCCAGGTGACGCTGTGGAGGCAGGAGGCGCGCGGCGAATCCGACCACACCGGAGCCACGGACCCCCGGGGACTGGCGGCGCTCCAGGGCGTTCCTCCCGGAAGCTACGTGGTCGAGGCGGCCGTCTCGAAGCAGGCCGTGGACGTCCACGCCTCCCAACCGCTGGAGGTCCAGGCGGGAGCAGCGCCGTCCGTCACGCTGCGGCTGGAGGAGGGCCGCACCCTGCGAGGCACCGTCGTGAATCCGCAGGGCCTGCCCCTGTCCGGCGTCAGCGTCCGCGCGGACCTCCTGGACGCGGACCGCCCCCGCTACCGGGGGGGCTCGTCCAGGATGGGCCTTCCTCCGGAGGGCGTCCGCACGGATGCGGAGGGCCACTTCACCCTGCGCTCGCTGAGCGCGGCCCGCTACACGCTCACCGCGACGCTGGCGGATCACCGCATCGACGCCTCCCTGTCCCAGGGCGTCCGCGCGGGCGAGGACGCGACCGCCGTGGTGGGCAGCGACACGGCGGACGTCCGGCTGGTGCTGCGACGCACCCCGCACGTGCGCGGCCGGGTGGTGGCGGAGGACGGCGCGGCGCTGGAGTTCTTCGAGGTGAACGGCCAGCGGTGCACGACCCCGGATGGGAGCTTCGACCGGCGCCTGTTCGGAGCCCAGGGCCCCCAGCGCCTCGTGGTGCGCGCCAGGGGCTACGCGACGGTGGACCGCACCGTCACGCCGGACGGAGGAGGCGACGTGGACCTGGGGACGGTCACGCTGACGCGGGGCAGGACGGTGCGGGTGCTGCTGCGCGATGCCGCGACGGGCGAGCCGTTCACCGGGCGCGTGCGCGCGGACTCCGGGCAATGGGCCACGGTGGCCATCGGCTATCGGATCCACGGTGAAGGCGTCGCGGACGGTCCTCCCTATCTGCCAGCCACCGGGGCGGTGCCGCGAAAGGATGGCTCGCTGCTCCTGGAGCACCTGCCCACCTCCGCGTTCACGCTCGAGGTCGACACCCAGCTCCACCTGCCGCAACGGGTGACGGTGGGCGAAGCGGAAGACAGCCTCACGCTCGCGCTCGACTCCGGCGCCCGTGTAACGGGCCACATCCGCGATGCGCGGGGGCAGCCCCTCAGCGCCGAGCTCACCTTCACGCGCTCCGATGGCCTGACCCTTCAACGCAATCCCAGCGCCGGAGACTTCACCCTCCGGGCCATTCCTCCAGGGCGCTACACGGTGAATGCGTGGACGGGAGACGTCACGCGCGAGACCCTCATCCCTCCCCGCACCGTGCAGGTTCCTCCGACGGGCGAAGTCAGCGTCACCTTCGAGGCCCTGGGCGCCGGCACCACCGTCACGCTCCGACTGCCGCCGGACGTCGACACCGCGTTGCTGTTGCCCGGACAGACGCCTGTTCCCGACAGCCCCGGGGCCCTCGAACACCTGCGCCTCCAGCAGCACCCCGTGGAGGAATGGACCCGCGCGTCCGTCACGTTCCGCCGCGTCCGCGCGGGCCATTACACCGTCATCGCGAGCACCCGCGACCAGGACCGCATCCACCGCGAGGAGCTGGACGTGCCCGAGGAGGGCGCGCTGTCCCGCGACGTGAAGCCGGTGTGGAGGCCCCTCGCGCGCTGACGCGTGGCGCGGGGGCCCGCTATCCTGCCCGGCATGGGGAACGGCAGACCTGGGGGCTGGAAGGCATGGCTGGGAGGCATGGCATTGGCGGTCGCCGCGCTCCTCGCCTTCCTCCTGTGGAACACCGAGGCGCCTTCATCGCGCAAGGACGCGCTCGCGCCCACGGCCGCGTCCGCGCTGCACCCGGTGGCCCGCGCGACACGGGTGACGACGACGCCGCGCCCCGCCGGCACCGCGCGCATCTCGGGTCATGTCCTGGGAACCTCCGGCCCGGCCGCGGGAGTGCGCGTCTCCGCGTCCCGCGTGGAGCCCGGGGTCACGCTGTCGGAGCGGCCGTGTCCCTCCCCCACCGGCCAGGACGACGCGCGGGCTCCCCTCTTCAAGAGCGACGCGTGCAGCTTCGACTCCGAGCGCATGCAGGGCGAGGCCGTGGAGGCCCGCGACGGCGAGGCCCTGGTATTCGCGGAGGCGACCACGGACGCGGAGGGCCACTTCATCCTGGAGGGCTTGCCCGAGGGCCGCGTCACGCTCTGGGCCCTGGGCGACACGGGCGCGGCGTCGCAGGGCGGCGTCGCGGTGGGCTCGGACGACGTGGCGCTGACGCTGGAGCAGGGCGTCCTCTTCCAGGGGACCGTCACGGACACGGACCGCGAGACGCCCATCCCCGACGCGCGGGTGACGCTCGTCTCCCGCTGGCACACGCGCTTCTTCGACGCGGTCACCGACGCCGAGGGCCGCTTCACCGTGGGCCCCCTCCCCCCGGGGGACTACGCCGCCTTCGCCGCCGCCGAGGGCCGGTCCCCGTGGTTCCAGCCGAAGCTCGAATCGCTCGCGGACATGACGACCGTGGTGCTCGCGCGCTCGCTCCTGCTTTCGGGGCAGGTCCTCTCGACGCATGGCGCACCGGTGCCGGGAGTCCTGGTGCACCTCGAAGGCGACACCGCGACGGCGTCCGCCCAACGCACCACGACCGATGGAGAGGGGCGCTTCCGCTTCACCGCGCCCGCCGTCCTCCACCAGCTCACCGCGGAGTCCGGAGGCGCGTTCGCGACGCTGGACGTGACCCCGCCCCTGGAGCACGTGGAGCTGCGGCTCCAGCCCGGCGTGTTCGTCGAGGGCACGGTGCGCGACGACGCCGGCCACACCCTCCCGAACGTGCGCGTGGAGGCCTACCGAGAGGACGGCGGTCCCCTCGGCGCCGAGGCGACCACCCTGACGGATGCCGGAGGCCGCTACCAGCTGGGCCCCACGCGTCCCGGGCCCCATACCTTCCGGCTCCTCGCGCCCCATCACCTGGACGTGGAGCTGCATGCGCAGCGGCTCCAGCAGGGCATGGCGCCCCTGGACTTCACCCTCCGCCGCGCGCAGAGCGTGGAGGGCCGCGTCGTCGACACGTCGGGCGCTCCGCTCGAAGGCATCCTCCTGACGCTGTCAGGGGACCGCCTGGGCGATGGGGACGACATCGACGCGGGTGGCGCCCGGCGCTCGGATGCCACCGGGCACTTCGTCCTGGACGTGAAGCGCGCGGGGACGGGCGAGCTGTCCGTGGAGGATCCGTCCTTCCAGCGGCAGACCCTCCCGGTGCGCGTCCCCTCGCGAGACATCGTGGTGGTGCTGGACCGGGGCGCCTCCGTGTCCGGCGCCGTCACCGATGCGCGGGGCCTGCCCCTGCGGGGAGCGACCGTGACGTTGGGGGCGGAAGCGCAGGAGGAGGACGCGCCATACGAAGAGCCGCGTCAGGTCATGACGGACGAGCAGGGCCGCTTCCACCTGCAAGGCATTGCCCCGGGCACGTACCTCCTGGGCGCCGTCGTCCGGGGAGACCTGATGGACGCCTCGGTGTCCCAGCCCCTCACGCTCCAGGCGCGTGAACACAAAGACGTCTCAATGCGACTGGAAGCGGGCCGTGAGCGCGCGGGCATCGCGGTGGATGGGGCGGGCCAGCCGCTCGCGGGGGTCTCCATCACCGCGGACCTCCCCGACAGCGCTTCATCCGAGTGGAGCAACCTCGACGACGATGGACCCGCGGGCCTGCGCACGGGCCCGGACGGGCGCTTCACCCTGCGCGGGCTCGTGGCCCCTCGCTACGCCCTGTGGGCCCACCTGCCGGGCTACACCTTCCGCCCCAGACGCTCCCTGGGAGGCGAGCCCGACACGGAGCAGGGCAGCCTCTGGGTGGACT
>JAFADT010000809.1 GCA_023424585.1 Pseudomonadota bacterium | reverse complement strand
GCCTTGAGCAGGTTGGCGCGGCCGGCGTCCGGCTCGCCGTTCTTCAGCTGCAGCACGCCCGCCATGCGCAGGGCGGCCTTGTCCTCCGGCTGCACCTGGAGCGCGCCCATGACCTCTTCGAGCGCCTTCTTGTCCTTGTTCTGCGCCGCATAGACGCGCGCGAGGAGGAGGCGGGGATCGGCCGCGGTCGGGTGCGCCTTGACGCCCTTCTTGCAGACGACCATCGCTTCCATGAAACGACCCAGGTCGAGGTACGCCTCCGCCAGGGGCTTGTACGCATCCGACGACGGGTCGGAAGCGAACGAATGCTCAAGCTTCGCGAGCTCGGTGGGGCTCAACGTCTTCGATGGGGAGGTGGACATGAACCAGAAGGGGCCCGGAATGGCCGGGAAGGATGCGGTACCGGAAGGCGGTTTTTATGGCATCCACAGTGCGGCACGTCAATCGCAGGGTTGGTACTGGAAACGAGCGGCTTGACAGCGGGGTGGGGCTCCGGTACTAGCCCACTCACTTCGCGGGACCCAACGCCCGCGAGGCGCAGCAGGCAGCCAGCAGTCCCCATATGGGGGTGTAGCTCAGTTGGGAGAGCGTCGCGTTCGCAATGCGAAGGTCGTCGGTTCGATCCCGTCCACCTCCACCATGAAGCACGAAGGGCCTCACGGGAAACCGTGAGGCCCTTTGCATTTCAGGCCATTGGCGAATTGCAAAGGCTTCCGGCTTTGTTATCCGGGGCCGATGACCGACCCGTCCGCCTCCCTGTCGTTCTTCGCCCGCTTCTGGCTCGCCTGGCTGTGCTTCTGGCGCTGCCTCGTGTCCCGCGAATTCGCGCAGGCCGTGCTGCCGACCAGCCGCGCCTACGACGCCGGCCAGCTCAAGGAGCTTCCGTCCGGGGAGCCGTCAGCCCCGCCGCCGGTGAGGACGCCCGCCGTCGAGGCGCCCGTCGCGCCAGCGCCCCTGCCCCCCGAGCGCGAGCACGCCAGCGCCCTGTCGCTGCTGGCCATGCTCCAGCGCGAGGGCCGCTTCCTGGACTTCGTGCAGGAGAACGTCGCGGCCTTCCCGGACGCGGACGTGGGGGCGGCGGCCCGCATCGTCCACGAGGGGTGCCGCAAGGTGGTGCACGAGTACCTCACGCTCCAGCCGGTGCTGCCGCAGGGCGAGGGCGACAAGGTGACGGTGCCCCCCGGCTTCGACGCGCAGCGCATCCGGCTCACCGGCAACGTCGCCGGGGAGCCTCCTTATGGCGGCACGCTCCGGCACCACGGCTGGGTGACCACGGAGGTGAAGTTCCCGTCCGTCAGCCCCGCCATGGAGCCGCGCGTGCTGGCACCGGCGGAGGTCGAGCTGGCCTGATGCCCGCCTGGTGAGCAGGCGGCGCATCCTCCGAAGTCCCCTTCCTTCGAGGAACCACAAGGCCCCTCCCCGGGGTTCCTGACCGATATGGCCCGATACGCAATCGGCATCGACCTGGGCACCACGCACTCCGCGGTGTCCTACTTCAACCTCGAGGACGGCAAGCCGCGCGGCCCCTCGCAGTCCATGCTGCCGGTGCCGCAGGTGACGGCGCCCGGCACCGTGGAGGCGCGTCCGCTGCTGCCCTCCTTCCTCTACCTCCCCAGCGCGCAGGAGTTCCCGGAGGGCAGCCTCGCGCTGCCGTGGAGCGCGGAGCCGGGCGTCATCGTGGGGGACTTCGCCCGCTCGCACGGGGCGAAGGTGCCCACGCGGCTGGTGTCCTCCGCGAAGAGCTGGCTGTCGCACCCGGGCATGGACCGGCGCTCGGCGCTGCTGCCCTGGCAGGCGCCGCCGGAGGTGCAGCGCGTGTCGCCGCTGGACGCGTCCGCGCGCTACCTGCGCCACCTGAGGGAGGCGTGGGACCACACCTTCGCCCGCGCGCAGGAGGAGTCCGGCAACGCGCTGTCGCAGCAGGAGGTCATCGTCACCGTCCCGGCGTCCTTCGACGCGGCGGCGCGCGACCTGACGCTGGAGGCCGCGAAGGCGGCGGGCATCGAGCACCTCACGCTGCTCGAGGAGCCGCAGGCCGCGCTGTACGCGTGGCTGGAGGCGATGGGGGAGACCTTCCGCAAGCAGGTGCAGCCCGGGGAGGTGATCCTCGTGGTGGACGTGGGCGGCGGCACGTCCGACTTCTCCGTCATCACCGTGAAGGACCGCGAGGGGGACCTGGAGCTGCTGCGCGTGGCGGTGGGCGACCACATCCTGCTGGGCGGCGACAACATGGACCTCGCCCTGGCGCACACGCTCAACCAGCGGCTGGCGGCGGAGGGGCGCAAGCTGGACGCGTGGCAGTTCAACGGCCTCACCTACGGGTGCCGGCACGCGAAGGAGGCGCTGTACGCGGACGCCTCGCTGGAGCGGGTGCCCATCGCGATTCCGGGCCGGGGCTCGTCGCTCATCGGCGGCACGCTGCGCACGGAGCTGACGCGCGAGGAGCTGGACCGCGTCCTCACGGACGGCTTCTTCCCGGTGACGCAGGTGGCGGACCTGCCGCGCACCGCCCGGCGCACGGGCCTGGCGCAGTTGGCGCTGCCGTACGCGCAGGACGCGGCGGTGACCCGGCACCTGGCGGCGTTCCTCACCCGGCAGGCCCAGGCCCTGGCGGCCAGCGCGGACTCGCCGGTGGACGTCACGGGCAAGGGCTTCCTGCACCCCACGGCGGTGCTCTTCAACGGCGGCGTCTTCAAGGCCGGACCGCTGAAGGGCCGGGTGATGGAGGTCCTCAACCAGTGGCTCGCCTCGGAAGGGGCGCCCCCGGCGAAGGAGCTGGAGGGCTCCGACCTGGACCTCGCGGTGGCGCGGGGCGCGGCGTACTACGGCTGGGTGCGCCAGGGCCACGGCCTGCGCATCCGCGGCGGCACGGCGCGCGCCTACTACGTGGGCGTGGAGACGGCGATGCCGGCGGTGCCGGGCATGGAGCCGCCCGTGAAGGCGCTGTGCGTGGCGCCCTTCGGGATGGAGGAGGGGACGCAGGCGGACGTGCCGCCCCAGGAGTTCGGCCTCGTCACCGGCGAGCCCACCCGCTTCCGCTTCTTCGCGTCGTCCGTGCGCCGCGACGACAAGGTGGGCGAGATGGTGGAGGACGTGGAGTCGGAGCTGGCGTCCGGGGGGCTGGAGGAGGTGGCGCCCATCGAGACGACGCTGCCCGGACAGCCCACGCCCTTTGGCGACCTGACGCCGGTGAACCTCCAGGCGGCGGTGACGGAGGTGGGCACGCTGGAGCTGCGCTGCCTGGAGAAGAACGGCTCCGGACGCTGGAAGCTGGAGCTCAACGTGCGCATGAAGGAGTAGAAGGAGCCCCGCACACCGGAGGCGTATGCGAATCGTCGGCATCGACCTGGGCACCACCCATTGCGCGGTGGCATCCGTGGATCCAGCAAAGGGCTCGGGGGCGCCCGTCGAGGACTTCCCCCTGCCCCAGCTCGTCCGCCAGGGCGAGGTGGCCCCCCGCGCCCTCCTGCCGTCCGCCGTCTACGTCCCCGCCGGCCACGAGCTGGCCCCGGAGGTGCTGCGCCTGCCCTGGGGCGACGACGGCGGCCCCTACGTGGTGGGCGAGCTGGCCCGCTGGCAGGGCGCGCGCGTGCCGGGCCGGCTGGTGGCCTCCGCGAAGAGCTGGCTGTGCCACCCGGGCGTGGACCGCTCCGCACCCATCCTCCCGTGGGGCGCGCCCGCGGACGTGCAGAAGCTGTCCCCGGTGGACGCGTCCGCCCTGCTCCTCACGCACATGGCCCGGGCGTGGGACCACGCCCACCCGGCCGAGCCCCTGTCGAAGCAGGAGGTGGTCATCACCGTCCCCGCTTCGTTCGACGAGGCGGCGCGCGCCCTCACGGTGAGCGCGGCGCGCAAGGCGGGGCTGGAGCGGTTCACCCTGCTGGAGGAGCCGCAGGCGGCCTTCTACGACTACACCGCGCGCCACCGCGCGGACCTGGAGCAGACGCTGTCCCAGGTGCGGCTGGTGCTGGTGGTGGACGTGGGCGGCGGCACCACGGACTTCACGCTGGTGCACGCGGGCGTGTCGCCGGAGGGGCCCATGCTGCGGCGGCTGGCGGTGGGCGACCACCTGATGCTGGGCGGCGACAACATGGACGCGGCGCTCGCCCGGCGCATGGAGGAGAAGCTCACCCAGAACGGCCGGCGCCTGTCCGCGACGCAGTGGACGCAGGCCATCCAGGCCGCGCGCACCGCGAAGGAGGAGCTCCTCGGGCGCGCGCCGCCGGAGAGGTACGGCGTGTCGCTCATCGGCGAGGGCAGCCGGCTGCTGGGCGGCACGCTGTCCACGGAGCTGGGCCGCGACGAGGCGCACGCGCTGGTGCTGGACGGCTTCTTCCCCCTGTCGTCGCCCGCGGACCGGCCCCGGCGCGCGGCGCGCATGGCGCTCCAGGAGCTGGGCCTGCCGTACGTGCAGGACCCCGCCGTCACCCGGCACCTGGCGGCCTTCCTCGCGCAGCACGCGGCGGCGGGCTTCGCGGCGCTGGGCGAGGCGCCGTCGCACGAAGGCGCCCTGCCCCGCCCGGACGCCATCCTGCTCAACGGCGGCGTCTTCAACTCGCCGCAGATCTCCGCGCGCCTGGTGGACGCGCTGTCCGCGTGGTGGCCGCAGGCGCCGCGCATCGCGCTGCTCAAGCACGAGTCGCTGGAGCTCGCGGTCGCCCGGGGCGCGGCGTACTACGGCCTGGTGCGGCGCGGACACGGCC
>JAFADT010000800.1 GCA_023424585.1 Pseudomonadota bacterium | reverse complement strand
GACGGGAAGCTCGCCAACAACCTGGACCCGGAGCTGCCCTCCGACGGCGTCATCACCGGCGTCGCGCGCATCGACGGGCGCGCGGTGGCCGTCATGGCCAACGACTCCACGGTGAAGGCGGGCAGCTGGGGCGCGCGCACGGTGGAGAAGATCCTCCGCATCCAGGAGACGGCGAAGGCGCTGCGCTGCCCGCTGCTCTACCTGGTGGACAGCGCGGGCGCGCGCATCACGGACCAGGTGGAGATGTTCCCCGGCCGCCGCGGCGCGGGCCGCATCTTCTACAACGAGGTCCACCTGTCGGGCTTCGTCCCGCAGATCTGCCTGCTCTTCGGCCCGTCCGCCGCGGGCGGCGCGTACATCCCCGCGTTCTGCGACCTGGTCATCATGGTGGAGGGCAACGCCTCCATGTACCTGGGCAGCCCGCGCATGGCGGAGATGGTCATCGGCGAGAAGGTCACCCTGGAGGAGATGGGCGGCGCGAAGATGCACTGCTCCGTGTCCGGCGTGGGCGACGTGCTGGTGAAGACGGAGCAGGAGGCCATCGCCGCCGCGAAGCAGTACCTGGCCTTCTTCCCGGAGAACTTCTCCAAGGCCCCGCCCGCCGTCGAGCTGAAGGCCCCCAGGCACAGCGGCAAGCGCGTGGACGAGATCGTCCCGCCGGATCAGAACAAGCCCTTCGACATGCACGCGCTCATCGCGGAGCTCATCGACGAGGGGAGCTGGTTCGAGGTGAAGAAGCTCTTCGCGCAGGAGCTCATCACGGGACTGGCGCGCATCGGCGGCCGCCCGGTGGGCATCGTCGCGAACCAGCCCAAGTACAAGGGCGGCGTGCTCTTCGTGGACAGCGCGGACAAGGCGGCCCGGTTCATCTGGCTGTGCGACGCGTTCAACATCCCGCTCCTGTACCTGGCGGACGTGCCGGGCTTCATGATCGGCACCAAAGTGGAGCGCGCGGGCATCATCCGCGCGGGCGCGAAGATGATCTCCGCGGTGTCCGAGGCCAGCGTGCCGCGCATCTGCGTGGTGGTGCGCAAGGCATACGGCGCCGGCCTCTACGCCATGAGCGGTCCGGGCTTCGCGCCGGAGGCCACGCTCGCGCTGCCCCAGGCGATGATCGCCGTGATGGGCCCGGAGGCGGCGGTCAACGCCGTCTACTTCAACAAGATCCAGGAGCTGCCGGAGGCCGAGCGGCCGGCCTTCGTCCAGAAGCTCCGCGACGAGTACAAGCAGGACGTGGACATCTTCAAGCTGGCCAGCGAGCTCATCATCGACGCGGTGGTCCCCGGCGACTCCCTGCGCGGGGAATTGATGCAGCGTTACTCGCTTTATGCGGGCCAGTTCCAGCCCCGTGCGGAGAAGAAGCACGGCGTCCACCCCGTCTGAAGTTCCCCCACCCGCCGTCTCCGCTCTAGATTCCGCACCCGACCATGGACTTCGAACTCCCTGAAAGCCACCGCGCCCTCCAGGCCTCCCTCCGTGAATTCTGCGAACGCCGCGTGAAGCCCTACGCGCGCGAGTGGGACAAGGACGAGAAGTTCCCCATGGAGGTGGTCAAGGAGCTGGGGCAGCTGGGCGTGCTGGGCATGCTCGTCTCCGAGGAGTACGGGGGCGCGGCCATGGACTCGCTCGCGGTGGCGGTGGCGGTGGAGGAGATCGCCCGCTACGACGGCTCGCTCGCGCTCACGGTGGCCAGCCACAACGGCCTGGGCACCAGCCACGTGCGCGTCTTCGGCAACAAGGCGCAGCACCAGCGCTACCTGCCCAAGCTCGCCTCCGGCGAGTGGCTGGGCGCGTGGGGCCTCACCGAGCCGGGCTCCGGTTCGGACGCGTCCGGCATGCGCACCACCGCCGTGAAGAAGGGCAGCAGGTGGGTGCTCAACGGCGCGAAGATGTTCATCACCCAGGGCACGGTGGGTGACGTGTTCGTGGTGCTGGCGCTCACCTCGCCGGAGAAGCGCCAGAAGGGCATCACCGCCTTCGTGCTGGAGAAGGGCATCCCCGGCTTCAGCCAGCGCTCCATCCACGGGAAGCTGGGCATGCGCTCGTCGGATACGGCCGAGCTCATCCTGGAGAACGTGGAGGTCGGTGACGACGCCATCGTGGGCGAGGTCGACCGCGGCTTCATCGACACGCTCAAGATCCTCGACAAGGGGCGCATCACCATCGGCGCGCTGTCGGTGGGCCTGTTGCGCGGGGCGCTGGAGGAGTCGGTGGCGTACTCGCGCGACCGCACCGCGTTCGGCCAGCCCATCGGCGAGTTCCAGGGCCTGCGCTGGATGATGGCGGACATGAAGACGGAGCTGGAGGCGGCGCGGCTCCTGGTGCACCGCGCGGCGCGGCTCGCGGACGCGGGGCAGCCGTACTCGCAGGCGGCGTCCATGGCGAAGCTCTTCGCGTCGGAGGCGGCCATGCGCGGGTGCAGCAAGGCGGTGCAGATCCACGGCGGCTACGGCTACACGCGCGAGTTCCCCGTGGAGCGCTACCTGCGCGACGCCAAGCTCTGTGAGATTGGCGAAGGCACGAGCGAGATCCAGCGGACCATCATCGCCCGCGAGACCTTCAAAGGCGCCTGATGGATACCGCTCGGCTGCGAGAGCTGGGGCTCCAGGTCCGTGAGGAGCCGTCTGGCGTCGAAGTGGTGCTGGATCTGGAGGCCGCGTCCCTGGTGAACCCCATCACCAAGGACTTCATCACCGAGATCACCTTCCAGGTGATGGGGGACCGGCTCATCCCCATCGCGCCGCCGGCGGTGGTGGGCATGACGCCCGTCCTCCTGTCCGCCATCGACGCGGCGGAGGAGATGCAGGCGCTCCTGCTGGACACCTTCAGCGAGCACGTCTTCCACCTGCAGCGCCGCTCGGAGGAGCTCCAGCTCCTGGGCCTGCCCGCGGACGTGGATCCGCAGTCGCTGGAGCTGTCCACGAACGTGAAGGAGGGCCAGCTCGCGGTGAAGCTGGTGGCGGACCGGCAGGGCAACTTCCGCATCGCGCAGGCCCTCCGCGGCCGCGAGGAGCTGACCACCGCCGCCGGGCACGTCATCGAGCTGTCCGAGTTCCGCGAGAAGGCCGCGCTGACGGGCTACCTGTCCGCGCTGCTGGGCGAGCCCCTGCCGCGCGCGCCGCAGGTGGCGTCCGGCGCGGAGCCGGTGCGCTTCGTGGAGATCGTGGAGAAGTTCGGGCAGGAGGCGCTGGTGCCGCCGCGCAGCAGCCTGGAGCTGCTGGCGCAGCTCCAGGTGGAGGGCCGCGCCTACCGCTTCGCCGCCGCGCGCATCGCCGGGCGCACCTTCCGGGGTCTCCTGGCGGGCAC
>JAFADT010000769.1 GCA_023424585.1 Pseudomonadota bacterium | reverse complement strand
CGCCGCCCGGGCGCGCACGCGGGCCGCCGCGCCCTCCGCGGACAGGCCGCCGCGCTCCAGGAGGTAGACGTCCTCCGCGGGCGTGCCGGCGAAGACAGTGAAGCGCGCCAGCGTCCCCGCGGCGAGCGGCATCACGCCCAGGCCCATGAGGAGCACCGCGGCCACCCAGCGCTCGGCGCGGCCCACGTACAGCGCGACCGAGGCGAAGAGCACGAGCAGCACCGGCACCAGGCCCGCGCCCAGCACCGCGGGCAGCGCGAGGAGCACGAGGCCCAGCAGCGCCGACTGCCAGCGCCGCACCGACCGCGGGAAGAAGTGGTGGAAGTCATGCAGCGCGTAGCGGATCCGCCGCAGGAAGAGCACCGCGACCACCGCCACCGCCGTGGCCGCCCACGCCGCGAGCGCCAGCGCGCCCAGGTCCGTGAGCGCGGGCCTGCGGTAGCGCGCGTCCCCGGCCAGCGTCGCGAGCGCGTTCTTCCACTCGCCGAGCGCGCGCGGGACGTTCAGCGGATCCTCCACCACGTAGGTCTCCGCCCGGGCGAAGCGCGCCGCGGGCAGCCCTGGCGACAGGGCCACGGCCACATCCAGGAGCGCGAGCGCGCCCGTCAGGTCCCCGGCGCGGCGGCGGACCGCGGCCTCGCGCACGAAGCCCATGCTCAGGGGCTCCAGGTCTGAGGCGAGCACCTCCGCGCGCAGCGTGAGCAGCTCCTTCTGGGCGGCCTCCGCCGCGGCGAGGTCGTTGCGGGAGCGGGCCGCCCTCCACCTCTCCCAGACGCCCAGCAGCTCCGCGTCCGTCACCTTCGGCACCACCACCGGGGTGACGGCGGGACGGGGCGGGACGACGACGGGCGGCGCTTCGGGTTCGACGGGGGTGGCGGGCCGGACGGGCGGCGGGGCGATGACGCGGCGCCGGGTGTCGGGGCGGGGCTCGGGCTCCGGTTCGTCGGCGTCCTCGGCGTCACCGGCGGTGTCCGTCTCCGGATCATCCTCCGTGGCCTGGAAGGTGCTGGGGTCTGGCTCCGGCTCGATGACCTTCTCCTCGATGCGCAGGAGCGGCTCCTGCATCAACGCAGGGGCGCGCGCGGGGACAAGCAGCACGAGGCTGCAACACAGGCCGAGGATCGAGCGGAGCATCCGGGCGTCCGATGATAGGCGACAGGCCCGGCGATCCGAAATCATGTGGTGCCCGGCGCCCGTGCTACAGGAGCGCGCGGCGGGGGATTTGCTCGGGAGTGAATGAATGTCGGCGCCTGGAACAGAGCTGGAACGACTGGTGGAGATCATGCGGCGCCTTCGGGCCGAGGGCGGCTGCCCGTGGGACCGCGAGCAGGACCTGCGCTCGCTGCGCCCCTACCTGACCGAGGAGGCGTTCGAGGTCCTGGACGAGATGGACCGCGTGGCCGACGGCGGCCCGTGGCGCCCGCTGTGTGAAGAACTGGGGGATCTGCTCTTCCAGATTGTCTTCCACGCGCAGCTGGCCGCGGAGCTGGGCGAGTTCACGATGGCGGACGTGTGCGCGGCGATCAGCGACAAGATCACCAGCCGGCACCCGCACGTGTTCGGGGATCAGCAGGTGAAGGGCGCCGAGCAGGTGCTGGCGAACTGGGCGCAGCTGAAGGCGGAGGAGCGCAAGAAGAAGACGGGCCGCGCGGGCTCCGTGCTGGACGGAGTGCCCACCGCGGCCCCGTCCCTGCTGCGCGCCGAGCGCCTCACGGAGAAGGCCAGCCGCATCGGCTTCGACTGGCCGGACCTGGCCGGGGTGCGCGGCAAGCTGGACGAGGAGCTGCGCGAGCTGGACGAGGCCATCGCCTCCGGCGGCCGGGACGCCATCGAGCACGAGCTGGGGGACGTCCTGTTCTCGCTCGCGAACCTCGCGCGCTTCGTGAAGACGCCCGCAGAGGACGCGCTGCGCATGGCCACGCGCCGCTTCATCACGCGCTTCCAGTACATCGAGACGAAGCTGAACGAGGAGCAGGTCCCCTTCGGTGGCGCCACCCTGGAGCACATGGAGCGCCACTGGCAGGCCGCGAAGGCGGTGGAGAAGGCGCTGCCGCCGCCCAGCCACCCGCCGCGCGCGTCCGTGGCCACCCTGCGTCTGGCCGTGCCGGACGTGACGGCCCAGCGGGCCTTCTGGGACGGCGTGGCCTCCTGGCTGGGCTGGACCCCCACCCAGTCGCCGGAAGGCACGGCGGCATACACGGGCGCGGGCCTGGGGCTCGTCTTCACGCCGGGCACCCCGGCCCCGGCGGCCCCGGCGCTGACCCTCACCCTGGAGGCCCCCTCCCCCGCGGCCGTCGCCCGGCTCCTGGAGCTGTTCCGGGCCCACCACCCGGGGCGCCTGGTGCCGTGCGCCACCGCCGGGGCGGGCTTCCAGTTCGTGGATCCGGCCGGGCTGCGGTGGGAATACGCCGCCCCGCCGGCTTGATTCTTCCCGCACGCGGCGTCAGAGGGGCCCCGGGAGGCATTCCGGAGGCCTCCCGGGAGTTCCGGAGCAGGAAATCCTGATCGCGATCGCACGCGTGCCTTGACGCCACCGGGGGTCCGCAGTAAGGACGGCCCCTCTTTTTCCTTGCCTTGCCTTCCGCTGGAGCATTGCCTTGGCGAACACCAAGTCCGCAGAGAAGCGTTACCGTCAGTCCCAGAAGCGCCGCGCCCGGAACGTGAACGTCCGGACCACCGTGAAGGACGCCGTCAAGTCCGCCCGCGAGGCCATTGCCTCCAAGGACGGTGCGAAGATGACAGACGCGCTGAAGGCGGCTTCCAAGACCCTCAACAAGGCGGCCAGCAAGGGCGTCCTGCACAAGCGCACCGCCGCGCGCCGCATCTCCCGGCTGGCCAAGGCCGCCGCGAAGAAGGCCTAGTCGTCCCGCTGCACCACCATGAGCGAGGACCGGATGCTCCGGTCCTCACCAGGTGCTGGCCAATCGATCGTACCCGTCGCGCATGAGCGTCTCCGCAAGGCGCGCCAGCGCGGCCTGCCGGTTGGCCTCGGCTTCCAGGACGTTGCCGCGCCCCTGGAGGTAGTCCTCGGTCCCCGAAACCACCGTCTCCCCGAGCAGCTGCCCGTTCTTCACGAGGCGCAGCCGCACGGTGGTGGAGACGCGGTAGTTGTTGCCGATGATGGTCGGGGACGCCCAGACGTTGAGCACCGCCCCCTCAATCGTGGACGTGCAGCCCGGAGCGTCGGCCAGCCGGCCCGCTTCGATGAGCTGCTGCCGCAGGTAGCGGGTGAAGAGGTTCTCCAGCGCGGGCTCGGCCGTCTCGTTGGCGAAGATGGGCGCGCACACCTGGCCCGCCCCCTCCGGCAGCGCCGAGCCCCACGGGGTGAAGCGGTAGCCGCACCCGGCGCCCAGCACCGCCGCTGCCCACACCCCCCGGCGGAACGCCTTCACCGCACCTGTCCGCACCGCGCTCCTGGAGGGCCGCATGGGCGCGCACCCTACCCGGCCGCGATCCTCCGTCAAGCGCCGGAGCCGGACAGCGGCACGCCGCGCACGCGTCCCGCGTCCGCCAGCGTGGCGCGGGCCGCGGTGAGCCTTGCCTCTCGGGCGGAGCCCTTCAGCGCCATCCCCAGGGGCCACTGCATCCGTGTGCCGTCCTCCAGCTCCACCGTGAGGCCATGGTGGCGGTAGAGCGCCACGAGCCCCAGGCCGATGACGCCCGCCGCCAGGGCCATGAGCCGCACCGCCTGCGTCGGCGCCCAGAGGAGCCCCAGCGCGGTGAAGGCGAGCAGCCCCAGCGCTTCAAAGTAGAGCCGCGTGCGCCACTCCAGCCGCCGCACCCTCGTCCACGGCACGTCGAGCGCCGGGCCCCCGCCCGGGCGCCCCTGGAACGACAGCTGCGCGTCGTTCACCGCCAGGGCGCGCCGGTTGCCCAGGTCCAGCGACAGCGGGGGGACGCCCGGTGACGACACGGGCGACTCCGGAGCCCGGGACGGAAGGGGCGCCTCCGGCAGCACCGCGTTGCAGAAGGCACAGCGGCGGCGGGCCGCCGACTGGGGGCGCCCGCAGGCGGAGCACATGACGAGCACTTCCGCGGGCACCACCCCTCCCCTCTCCGGCCGTCAGCCGACGACGAAGTTCACCAGCCGCTTGGGCACGAAGACGAACTTGCGCAGCGTCTTGCCCTCGAGCGCGGCCTTCACCTTGTCGTCCGCCTCCGCCGCCGCGCGCACCGCCGCCTCGTCCGCGTCCGCCGCCACGCGCACCTCCGCGCGCAGCTTGCCGTTCACCTGCACGGCGTACGGAATCACGTCGTCCACCACGAGCGACGGGTCGAACTCCGGCCAGGCGTCCGTGACGGTGGACGCCTTCGCGCCGTAGGCCTCCGCCAGCTCGTCCGCGATGTGCGGCGCGATGGGGGTGAGGATGCGCGCGAGCAGGCGCACCGCCTCGCCCATGGCCGCCTTCTCCGCGGGCGTCTCCGGCGTGCCCACCGCGTAGAGCGCGTTCACGCACTCCATGACGCCGGCGACGGCGGTGTTGAAGGACAGGCGCTCGATGGCCTCCGTCACGCGCTTGACGCACTTGTGCGCCGCCCGGCGCGTCTCCAGCGCCTTGCCCTCGTAGGGGCCCGAGTACGTGGCCTCCGCCGAGGAGGCGTGGTGCGTGGCGGCCAGCGTCCACACGCGCTTGAGGAAGCGGAACACGCCCTCCACCTGCTCGTGGGACCAGTCGAAGTCGCGCTCCGGCGGGCCCGCGAAGAGCACGTAGGTGCGTGCGGTGTCCGCGCCGTACTTCTGCACGATGGTGTTGGGCGCCACGCCGTTGCCGTAGCGCTTGCCCATCTTCCGGCCGTCCGCGCCGTTGACGATGCCCTGCGTGATCAGCCGCGTGACGGGCTCATCCACCGGCGACAGGCCGAGGAGCTTCATCACCCGGGTCCAGAAGCGGAAGTAGAGCAGGTGCATCACGCCGTGCTCGGGGCCGCCCACGTAGATGTCCACCGGAAGCCAGCGCTTGCCCTCCTTCGGGTCGAAGGGCGCCGCGTCGTACTTCGGCGACAGGTAGCGCGCGAAGTACCAGCAGGAGTCGACGAAGGTGTCCATCGTCTCCGTCTCCCGGCGCGCGGGGCCACCGCACGTCGGGCAGGTCGCATTGACGAACTCCGGCACCTTCGCGAGCGGCGGCTCCCCCTTGCCGGTGAGCACCGCCTGCGTGTCGATGTCCGGCAGCCGCACCGGGAGCTGCTCCACCGGGACGGGGGTGCCCTTGCGCTCCGGGTCGCACTTCTCGCAGTAGACGATGGGGATGGGCGTGCCCCAGTAGCGCTGGCGGCTGAAGCCCCAGTCCTTCTGGCGGTACGTCACCGTGGCCTTGCCCTGCCCCTGCGCCTCCAGCTTCGCGGCGAGCTTCACGCGCGCTTCGGCGGACGACAACCCGCTGAAGTCCCCGGAGTCCACGAGCACGCCGTCGTCCGTGTACGCCGCGTCGAGCGTCTCTCCCGCCCCCAGCTTGTCGCCGGACACGGGCTGGATGACCACGCGCACGGGCAGCGAATACTTGCGCGCGAAGGCGAAGTCGCGCGCGTCGTGCGCCGGCACGCTCATCACCGCGCCCGTGCCGTAGTCGCTCACCACGAAGTTGGCGATCCAGATGGGCACCGGCTGACCCGTCACCGGATTGAGCGCATGGCCACCGGTGAAGACGCCCTCCTTCTCCGCGTCCTCGCCCAGCCGCTCCGCCTTGTTCTGCGCGGCCATCTTCTTCGCGAACGCGGCCACGTCCGCGCGGCGGTCCGCCGTCGTCACCTGGGCCACGAGCTTGTGGTCCGGCGCGAGCACCACGTAGGTGCAGCCGAAGAGCGTGTCCACGCGGGTGGTGAAGACGCGCAGGGCGGCGTCATGCCCCTGCACGCGGAAGTCCACCTCCGCGCCGTCCGAGCGGCCAATCCAGTTGCGCTGGGCCGAGGTGATGCGGTCCGGCCACTCCTTGAGGGTGTCGAGCGCGTCGAGCAGGTCCTGCGAGTACTTCGTGATGCGGAACGCCCACTCGGGCATCTCCTTGTCCTGCACCTCGGAGTCGCAGCGCTCGCAGCGGCCGTCCTTCACCTGCTCGTTGGCGATGACGGTGAGGCAGCCGGTACACCAGTTCACCTTGCTGAAGCGGCGATAGACCAGCCCGTGCTCCAGCATCTTGATGAAGAACCACTGGTTCCAGCGGTAGTACTCGGGCTGGCTGGTGTTGACCTCGCGCGCCCAGTCATAGCTGTAGCCCAGGCTCTTCATCTCCTGCTTGAAGGAGACGATGTTCTCCGCGGTGCGGATGGCCGGGTGCACGCCGTCCTTGATGGCCGCG
>JAFADT010000755.1 GCA_023424585.1 Pseudomonadota bacterium | reverse complement strand
GGTCCACCGTCCCGCCCGCCGGGAGCCCCGGCCCCGTCGCCGCGAGGTACCGCTTGCGCGCGGTGCCCTCCCGGAACGCCTCCGCCAGCGCGGAGGTGGCGGCGGCCGTCTTGCCGAACACCGTCACCCCGGAGGTCTCCCGGTCCAGCCGGTGCACCAGCCCCGCCTGCCGCCCCAGGTGCTCGCTCACCAGGTCCACGAGGCTCCCGCCCACGCGCCCCTCCGTGGGCTGCGCGTTCAGGCCCGCGGGCTTGTCCACGGCGATGACGTCCGCGTCCTCGAACAGCACGCGCAAGGGCGCTGCGGGCCTCACGGCCTCCAGCGGGCTCTGCCCCGCCTCCTCCAGCACCACCGTCACCACCTGCGCGGGCTGGAGCTTCACGGCGCCATCCCGCGCGCGCCGCCCCGCCACGTACACGGCCCCCACGTCCACCAGCCGCCGCACGTCCACCACCGGCAGCGCCAGCTCCGCCGCCACCGCCTCCACCAGCGCGCGCCCGACGTGCGCCCCCTCCGCCCGGAACGTCCGGCGCTTCATCGCGCGCCCTCCCCGTCCGGACGGGACCTCAGGGGAGCATGCGGCCGGGCGGCGGAGACAGGGGACATGGCGCGACACTCTATGCGCGTGCTCCCTGCCCTGACGCGGGCTTCCTGTTACCTTCCGCGCCGCCATGGACCGCCCCCTGCTCTCCGTCCGGTCGCGGCTGGATGACTTCCTCGCCGAGCTGGCCACCCTCCAGTACCGCTACGGCGCCGGACTCGCCCCGGACCTCCCCGTCGCCCACCTGTACGCGTCCTTCCCGGAGCTGTCCTCGCCGGAGACCTTCGCCGCCGCCAACGAGGCGCTCGCCCGCGCGAAGGGCAAGGACGACCCCGACCCCGTCGCCCTCCGCCGCATCACCCTGGTGCGCGAGCTCATCGCCACCCAGGTGGAGGAGTCGCTCGCCCTGCCCGCGGCGGACGCCGTCGTCGCGCTGGAGGCCCGCTCCCACATCCCCGCGGACGACACGACGCTGTCCCTGGCCCAGGCCCTGTCCCAGCTTCCGCGCGAGCCCAGCCGCTCCCGCCGCGCCCTCCTGGAGCGCGGCGCCGGCAACTTCCTCTGGGAGAACCGGGGCCCTTATGGCGACCGGCGCGACGCCGCCCTCCAGGCCGCGGAGACGCTGGGCTTCCCCAGCTACCCCGCCCTGCGCCAGGACGTCACCGGCATCGACGCGGGCAAGCTGGCCGGGGCCGCCGAGGAGACGCTCAAGCACACCGAGGACGCCTACCGCGACGTGCTGGCCTACGTGCTGCGCAAGCTGGAGCCCACCCTGCGCCCGCTGCCCGGCGGCGAGGCGCGGCGCCACGACGTGCAGCACGCCCTGCGCGCCCCGTGGATGGACGCGCACTTCCGCCGCGAGGACACCGTCCCCGCCGTGATGCGCTGGCTGTCCGACTGGGGCCTCCACCCCGAGGCCGGCGGCCGCATCCGCCTGGACGACGAGGCCCGCCCCGGCAAGGCGTCCCGCCCCTTCGTCGCCGCCGTGCGCGTGCCGGACGACATCCGCCTGGTGCTCCAGCCCAGGAGCGGCATGGACGCGCTGGGCGACCTGCTCCACGAGCTGGGCCACGCGTGGCACCTGGCCCACGTGGACGCGGACGCCCCCATGGAGCTGCGCCGCCTGGGCGACGCCTCGGTGACGGAAGCCTACGCCGCCACCTTCGAGCGGCTCCTCCTGTCCCCGCCCTGGCTCAAGCGCTACCTGGGCCTGCCCTCCAGCACGACGAAGGACGTCGTGCGGCTGGCCGCGTTCCAGGCCCTGGCCGTGCTGCGCCGCCACTGCGCGAAGCTGTCCTACGAGCTGTCCCTCACCACGAAGGGCGCCTCCGCCGACCGCGCGGACGAGTACGCCGACGGCCAGCGCCGCGCCCTCTTCGCGCAGCCGCACCCGGGCTTCTTCCTCCATGACGTGGATTCACAGCTCTACGTCACCCGCTACCTGCGGGCCTGGGCCCTGGAGACCCGGCTCACCGCGCACCTGCTGGAGCGGTTCAACGAGGACTTCTGGCGCAACCCCGCCGCCTTCACCTGGCTCAAGGGCCTCTTCGCGCGGGGCGGCGCCGCCGACGCGGAGGGACTGGCCACGGAGGTCTCGGGCACGCCACTGGCGCTGCCCGAGGCGGGAGCGCGCCTCGTGGCCATCCTCAATCAGTAGGGGCCAGGCCCTACTTCTTCTTGGCGCGCAGCGCGCGGACGATCTTGTCCTTCGCCGCGTTGGCCGGGGCCTCTCGGGTACGCACCGCGGCGGGCGCCTTGGAGGCGTTGGCCGCCGTGCGCGCCTGGCCGGTGCGCGCGCGCAGGGCCTTCATCAGCTGCATCTCGATGACGAGCAGCTCGTCCGCGAGCTCCGCGTTGGAGCCGGCGGCGCGGGGCAGCGGCGCGTTCTGGCTGGGAGCGCCCGCGCCATGGCGCATGCGCAGGGCCTTCTCCTCCTCGGCCGTCAGCGTGGTGGACTTCGCCAACGCCGCCTTGACCTCCTTCGCGGTCAACGTGCTACTTCCGACCTTGCGCTCCATCTCCGCTCCCTCTGTTGTTCACGCCTGAACGCCCGAGCATGTCGGATGCGTCTGGGCCGCAACCGACGAGGATTGTAGAGGACGCAAGAGGGCCGTCAAAATTTCTTCCAACAGGTCGCTGCCAGTCTGTAGCGACCCGCCCCGGCCGCTACAGCTACAGGTGCAGGCCCAGCCCCAGGAACGTGGAGCGCAGGCTCTGCCGCTGCCCGGAGAAGGGGTCCCCCCTCGCGGCGAAGTTCTGGTAGCGCGCCTCGGCGGTGAGGAAGAGGTTGTCCCCCAGCTCCAGCCCCACGCCGCCGCAGAGCTCGAAGCCCACCTGGAGCACGCGGCTGCCCAGGGCGTCCGGGGCTGACGGCCGGGGCCTCGAGTGGGGCACCAGCAGGCTGGCCCCCACCCCCAGGAAGGGCCGCACCCGGGTGTCCCCCAGGGGCACCACGCGCACGGACATGGGCGTCACCTCCGTCAGGTGCCGGCTGGACGCCAGGTGCCCGCCCACCTCCAGCACCGCCCCCGGCTTGCGGTACGCCCAGCCCAGGCCCGCGCTGTAGCCCACGGTGTGCTCCGCCTCCGCGTCCCCCTGGAGCACGTAGGCCCCCAGCGGCGCGACGGTGATGCCCAGGTTGCGGGCGGGTTCGGCGAGGGCCGGGGCCGCCAGGAGCGCGAGCCCGGCGCACGCCAGGAGGCGGGCGGAGCGGAACATGCCTTCCCGGAAGAGCAAGGCCAGGGCCAGGGGGGGTTCCCCAGCCGCGTCAGGCACTTGCGGGAAGGCCCCGGGCGCGACGAGGGCCCGTGCAGGACACGGCCGTCACAGCCCGGGAACGCGCGACGCCTCCGGCCCGAAGCCGTGGGAACTCCCACGGCCTGGAGGCGTGACGGGGTGCGTCAGTTGCCCTCGGCCTCGTCCTCGGGCTCGGAGGCGCCGGACGTGGCGCCCGGGGTGCCGGGCGAGTCCCCGGCCTTGGTGCGCGGGATGCCGAAGTGGTCCAGCGCGTCCGCGATGCCCTGGGGCTTGTCCGCGTCCGGCAGGAAGTCCTGGGGCGGCTGGAGCTGGGGATCCTTGCCGATGTCCGTCAGGGAGGACTCCAGCGTCATGCGCAGCTCGGCGGCCTCCGGGGTCTTCTCCTGGGGAACGCCGATGCGCCCGTCCAGCCGGGCCTTGAGGACCACGGAGGTGGCCGCGTCCACCAGCACCTCGCCCTCCAGCGAGCGCGGCAGCCGGTTCGCGAAGAAGTTGGCGCGGCGCTTCGTCGTCTCGTCCGCGTTCTTGGGGCTGAAGGCGGCGGGCAGCTTCTTCGCGGCGGCGCCCTCCTGGGCCGGGCCCAGGGACACGTTGTACTTCCACGCGGTGCGCCCCTCGTGGGTGACGGTGCCCGCGGGGGTGAGCTTGATGCGGCCCTGGAAGAGGCTGTCGAAGTCGCGGATGGCGCCCGTCAGCTCGGAGCGGGTGCGCTCCGCCATGCCGCGGTCGCGCAGGCGCTGGCGGTACGGGCCGTAGCGGTTGCGGGCGAACACCTGGCCCTTCACGCGCATCACCTCCAGGCCCTGGTCCCGCGAGTTCTCCAGGATGCCGTGGAAGTCGCCGTTGACGCCCCCGGGGCCCGCCCGGAAGGAGCGCGTCTCCGTGAGCTTCACGGCGTTGTTGCCGCTGGGGCCGGCCCACTCGTAGCTGAGGGTGGACTGGAAGAAGTGGGGCCCCAGCCGCTCGGTCACCTCCGCGGCGTCCATGCCCAGGATGCGGCGGGAGACCTGGGGGTTGTCCGCGACGTCCTCCGGCGGCAGCCTCTCCTTCGCGGAAGCCACCACCTTGGGCGGGTCCTCCGGCGAGAAGAGGCGGGCCTTGGCCGCCTTGTCCACGGGGTCGGAGCAGCCGGCGGCGGCCAGGACCAGGGCGACGACGGCGGACTTCGTCAGACTTCTCACGGGACCTCCACGACCAGGACGGCGGGGGCGCCAAGCCCCGCGGGGGGCACAGGTGCGGCAAGCGGCGGCTTGCGTGCGGCCGTGCAAGGGATAGAACGCCCAACCCATGCAGAACCTGCGAGACAAGTTGTTGAAAGCGGGCCTCGTCTCCGAGGAGCAGGCCAAGAAGTCCGAGTCCACGCCCACGCCGCCACGGCGCCAGGAGGCCCCCCGGGGGAACGCTCCACGCGCCCCGGCCCCCCGCGGACGTGATGAGAACCGGACAGCCGGAGG
>JAFADT010000224.1 GCA_023424585.1 Pseudomonadota bacterium | reverse complement strand
CTGGCGCACGTTGCCCGGGAACGCGTAGCGCTCCATCAGCGCCAGCGTCTCCGGCGCGAAGCGCAGCCCCGGGCGCCCCAGCTCCTCCGACAGGCGGGACAGGAAGTACACCGCCAGGTGCGGGATGTCCTCGGAGCGCTCGCGCAAGGGGGGCAGCTCCAGCGTGATGACGTTCAGCCGGTAGAAGAGGTCCTCGCGGAAGCGACCCGCCTTCACCTCCGCCTCCAGCCGGCGGTTGGTGGCCGCGATGACGCGCGCCTGGAAGGGTATCTCCGCCGCGCTGCCCACCGGCTTCACCTTGCGCTCCTGCAGCACGCGCAACAGCTTCACCTGCGTGGAGAGGGGCATCTCCCCCACCTCGTCCAGCATCACCGTGCCCTCGCCCGCGGAGACGAGCAGGCCCGGCCGCTCGTGCGTGGCGCCGGTGAAGGCCCCGCGCACGTGGCCGAAGAGCTCGCTCTCCAGCACGCCCTCGTTGAGGGCCGCGCAGTTGAAGGGCAGGAAGGGCTGCGTCGCGCGGTGTCCCCGCAGGTGGATGGCCCGCGCCACCAGCTCCTTGCCGGTACCGCTCTCTCCCGTCACCAGCACCGTGCTGCGCCCCGGCGCCACCTTCTCCACCATCTGCCACAGGGCGCGCATGCGGGGGCTGGTACCCACCAGCAGCCCGCCCAGCCCGGGCAGCAGCCGCGCCTTCAGCGTGCTGTTCTCCTGGCGCAGGGCGCGCTTCTCCAGCGCCTTGTGCACCAGCAGGCGAAGCTCCTCGTTGTCGAAGGGCTTGCAGATGTAGTCGTACGCGCCCTCGCGCATGGCCTCCACCGCGGAGGACGGCGTGCCGAAGGCGGTGATGAGCACCACCTCCGGCGGCTCCTTGAGCGCGCGCGCCGCGCGGAGCACGTCCAGGCCGCTGCCCGCCGGGCCCAGCTTCATGTCGGAGATGACCAGGTCCACCGGGTCCTTCTCCAGCACGGCGCGGGCGGGCTCCACGCCGGGCACGCTCGTCACCGCGTAGCCCTCACGCACGAGCAGGATTTCGAGGTACTCGCGCATGGACAGCTCGTCGTCCACCACCAGCACATGGCCGCGCGGCCCCCCCTCATGGAGCGCGCTCACAGCGGCAGCCCCACCAGGAATTCGGTGCCTTCGGCCGGGTGCGACGTCACGCGGATGGTACCGCCGTGCGCGCGGATGATGGAGTGCGCGGTGGACAGGCCCAGCCCGGTGCCACCGCTCCGGGTGGTGAAGAACGGTTCGAACAGGTGTCCCATCATCTCCTCCGTGATGCTGCCGGCCGAGTCCCAGACTCGAATCTGCGCTTCCTGGTCCGCCCGCGACAGGGCCACGCGCACCGTGCCCCGCCCCCCCGCCGCCTGACAGCCGTTGCGCACCAGGTTGATGAGCACCTGGCGCAGCTGATCCGGATCCACCGGCGCCGTCAATGGCTGGGGCACCCGCACCTCCAAGGTCACCTCGCGCGTGAGGGGGTCCGCTCGCAGCATGTCCACCGTCTCGGAGACCAGCGTGTCCAGCTCCACCGGGCGCCGCTGCGGCTGGGGCGGGCGGGCAAAGCGCAGGAAGTCCTCCACCAGCCGCGCCAGCCGGTCCGACTCACGCATGAGGATGCCGGTGAGCCGCTGCACCACCGCGTCCTGCGACTGCTCCTGGGCCAGCAGCTGCGCGGAGCCGCGCATGGAGGCCAGCGGGTTGCGCAGCTCGTGCGCGAGCTGCGCGGAGAGCGTGCCCAGGCTCGCCAGCCGGTCCGTGCGCTTCAGGTCTTCCTCCATGCGCCGCATGTCAGTGAGGTCCTGGAAGACGATGAGCAGCGCGCCCGCTTCACCCTCCAGGGGCGACACCGACAAGCCCAGCACCCGCTTGCCGCCCGCTGTCTGCACTGGCAGCTCGCTCCGGATGGAGCGCGGCGCCAGCGCGGACACGCCCGGCAGCAGCTTCTCCAGTGGCTGCCCTACGCACGCGAGGGCGTCCTCCTGGAGGATGCCGCTGCCCGCGGTGTTGAGGAAGGTGACGCGCCGATGGACGTCGCAGGTGACGAGCCCCGACGGCATGGAGGACAGGATGAGCTGCTGGAGCCGCCCCAGCCGGCGCAGGTCCGCCTCGCTCTGGGACAGTGCGCCGCCCGTCGCGGACAGCTGGCGCGACAGGTAGCCGGACAGGACCGCAATGAGCACCAGCGCCAGCGCGTTGCTGCCCAGCACGAAGAGCACCCGCGAGGGCGACGCCATGATGCTGCCCACGGGCGTGGTGAGCCGCATGACGAGCAGGAGCGCGGTGAACGCGAACGTGGACACGGCCGCGGCCATCAGCGCGCCCCGCCAGTCCAGCACCACCGCCGCGCCAATCACGGCCAGGCTGTAGAGGAACGTCAGCGGCGAGTCCGCACCGCCGCTCAGGTAGACGAGCCCGGTGGCGATGAGCACGTCGCCCCCCACCGTCACCATGGCGTCCAGTCGCCCCGCGGTGCCCCGACGCAGCCGCAGGCCCGTCACCACCGTCAGGACGTACGCCCCCGCGATGACCATGAACGACAGCGAGTCCGCCCGGCTGGGCTCCTGCGCGGGCTGCGTCAGGAGCCGGGCCACCGTCACGATGAGCGACAGGCTCGCCGCGACGGTGCGGAACAGCACCAACCACACCAGGCGGGGGCCCAGCCCCGGCGCCAGGCCTGATGGGGAACGACCCGGGCGTGCGCTACTTGATCGCGCCGGCAAGGTTGAAGATGGGCAGGTACATGGCGATGAGAAAGCCACCCACCAC
>JAFADT010000640.1 GCA_023424585.1 Pseudomonadota bacterium | reverse complement strand
GAGCACCTGGGGGTGAACGTCAACGCGCTGGGCTTCGCGGGCTCGCTGCTGGTGCGCACGCCCGAGCAGTTCGACGCGGTCGCCGCGCTGGGGCCGCTGGAGTTGCTGCGCCAGGTCGCGGGCGTCTCGCCGTAGGGGCCGTGCAACCGCGCGAGCGGACCGGCACAATGCCCGGGCAGCAAGCTCACCCGTCGGCAGGGACGTCACGCGACGCGGGTGGGGGGCCCGAACCGATGGAGCGACCACCATGGATGTGAACGAGCTGGCCCGCGTGCCGGGCGTGAATCCCCACGTTCCCGACGCGGCACGCATCTACGACTACACGCTGGGCGGCACCCTCAACTTCGAGGCGGACCGGCAGGCGGCGGAGTTCATGTTCTCGCTGCTGCCCTCCACGCGGAAGTGGGTGCGGATGCTGCGCGCGTGCCTCCAGGCCGCGGCGAAGCGGCTGTCCGCGGAGGGCCTCACGCACTGGGTGGACTTCGCGTCCGGCCTGCCCACCAACGACCACGTGCACGGCGTGCTGCCGCCGGACGTGAAGGTGCTCTATTCGGACATCAATCCGCTGACCATGGCGCAGGCGCGCGTGCTCCTGGGGCACGACCCGCGCGTGCGCTACCTGGAGTGCGACATCCGCCAGGCGAGGGCCTTCCTGGAGCGCCCGGACGTGCGCGACTTCCTGGGCGGCGAGCGCAAGGTGGCCCTGGGCGCCAACGGCATCACCGTGTTCCTGAAGGCGGAGGAGAACCGGAGGTTCTTCCGGGACCTCTACGACTGGGCCGCGCCGGGCTCCAGGCTCTTCACCACCTTCGAGACGAAGGACCCCGCGAAGACGACGCCCCAGTGGGAGCAGTTCGTGGGCATGTTCCAGAAGATGGGGGAGAGCTTCGAGCTGTTCTCCCTGCCCGAGTACCTGGACCTCTGCCAGCCGTGGACGCCGGGCCCCGGCGGCGTGCAGACCGTGAGCCGGTTCCTGGGGCTGCCGGACGACGCCATCACCGAGGCGGACCGGCAGGGCGTGGGCATCGAGTTCTACGCGGTCATCCTGGAGAAGAAGTAGCGGCCGTCGCGCGGTAGCGAAGCCCGATGAGCGCCGCGACGAAGCCCGCCGCGGCGCCCACGCCCAGCGCCTGGCGCGGGCCGAACGCGTCCGCGACCCACCCGACGATGGGGGCTCCCAGCGGCGTGCCGCCGAGCGCGATGGCCAGGAGGATGGCGAGCACGCGCCCGCGCATGGTGGGGTCCGTGGACAGCTGCACCAGGCTGTTCGCGGTGGTGGTGAAGGTCTGCGCCGACACGCCGATGACCACGAGCATGGCGCCGAAGAGGGCGTAGGCCGGCATCAGCGCCGCGAGCGCCAGCCCGGCGCCGAAGACCGCGGCCCCCGTCACCAGCAGGCCGATGCGCGGCTGCGCGCGCCGGGCGGAGAGCAGCGCGCCCGTCACCGACCCGATGGCCATGATGGACGTCAGGAGCCCATAGCCGCTCGCGCCCTTGTCAAAGACCCGGACGGACATGGTGGAGATGAAGATGGGGAAGTTGAGGCCGAAGGTGCCGATGAGGAAGAACATGATCAGCACCGCCTTCAGGTCCGGCCGCCTCCAGACGTAGACGAAGCCCTCCAGCAGCCCCCCGCGCGTGGGGAGCGCCCGGTCCCTCACGTGCAACTCGTTCACGCGAAGCAGGCTCAGCGAGCAGAGGACGGCACCGAACGAGACCGCGTTGAGGATGAACATCCACCCGGAGCCCACCCAGGAGATGAGCACCCCCGCGATGGCCGGGCCCAGCATGCGCGCGGCGTGGAACGAGGTGGAGTTGAGCCCCACGGCGTTGGAGAGGTCCTCCTCGCCCACCAGCTCCGACACGAACGTCTGGCGCGCGGGGGCGTCGAAGGCGGTGACGCAGCCCAGGAGGAACGCGAACACGTCCACGTGCCACAGCCGGATGTGCCCGGAGAGGGTGAGCAGCCCCAGGCCCAGCGCCAGGGTGCCCAGGGACGCCTGCGTGGCGAACAGGAGCTTGCGCCGGTCCAGGCGGTCCGCCGCGAAGCCCGTCAACGGCAGGAACAGCAACTGCGGCGCGAACTGGAGCGCCATGACCACGCCCACGGCCGTGGCGTTGTGGTGGGTGAGGTCGGTGAGGACGAGCCAGTCCTGGGCGGTGCGCTGCATCCACGTGCCCACGTTGGACACGATGGCTCCGGCGGCCCACGTCCGGTAGTTGTAGCCGCGCAGCGAACGGAACGTGCCCTTCATTCCATCGGGTATCTCACCCGCACGACTCTCCCGCCAGCGCGCACCGGCTGGAGGCACAGGGGGTGAACGGAGGAGTGGAGCCACAGCCCGAGGCCGCGCAGACGCAGGTGGTGACGCGGCGGGTGACGGGGTCGCAGCAGGGCTCGTAGCTGGAGGAGGGCCCTGGGCCCGCGTCGACGCCGCCGTCCACGCCCGCATCGGTGCCGGCGTCACCGGGGACGCCGCCATCGGTGCTGGTGCCCGCGTCCATCTCCGTGCCCGCGTCCACCTCGGTGCCCGCGTCCACCTCGGTGCCCGCGTCGGTCGACGTGCCTCCGTCGGTGGGCATGCCGCCGGCGTCTTGCGTCGAAGGGCCCGCGCAGCTCTCGTTGCGGGACGTCGTGCAGGTGCCGGACGCGCAGGCCCTGAAGGAGGTCTCGCAGCCGTCTTCGCCGCCGCAGGGGCAGGTGTCCACCTGACCGCTGACGCAGCAGACGGCCCAGGACACGTCACCCAGCAGGTCCGGGTCCTCGTAGAGCGGGTCGAAGCACGCGCCCAGGAGCGCGACGAGGGTGGCGAGGGCGAGTCGTTTCACGGCGCTTGGACACCCGGTGCGGCGGGCCTGGGACATGCCGCCGGGTGCGACTAGTATCCCACAGCCCATCGCGGACGCGATGCGATGTCCCAGGCCGCCGGGGCCGGGTGTCTCAAGGACGAAAAGGAAGGTCGGACCAGGCGGATGGGGAGCGGGCTCGACGCGGAGGAGCTCAGGCGGCTCTACGAGCGCTTCGCGCCCGTGGTGCACCGCCGTGCGCTCGCGCTGCTGGGGCGCGATGCCGATGCGTGGGACATCGTGCAGGAGGTCTTCGAGCGCATGCTGACGGCGGGCGCGCGGTTCCGACGGGAGGCCCGTCCGATGACCTACGTGTACCGCGTCACCACCAACCTGTGCCTCAACGCGCTGCGCTCGCGCCAGCTGCGGGAGCCGGTGCTCCCGGAGGCCCCGGAGGCCGCGGCGCTCACCCCCAGCCAGTGGGAGGCCGCGGACTTCATCCGCCACCTCGTGGGGCGGATGGGTGAGCGCGAGCTGGAGGTGGCCACGCTGCACTTCTTCGACGGGCTGACCCAGGAGGAGATCGCCGGGATGCTGGACGTGTCGCGAAAGACCGTCGTGCGCGACCTGGACTCCATCCGGAAGAAGGCGGCGGAGCTGGGGCGGCTGCCGGATGCGTTGGAGGCGGGGCGTGGCTGAGCACCTGACACGGCTGGAGCTGGACGAGTGGCTGTCGGGGCTGGACGCCTCGGGGCGCGCGGAGCGGCACGTGGCCGCGTGCCCGGCGTGCGGGACGCTGGCCGAGCGGATGCGGCAGGCGCGCGAGTCGAGCCTGGCGCAGCCCCGCGCGAAGGCGGTGCTGGCGAGGCTGGAGGCGCGGCGGGCCCGGTCTTCGAGGCCGCGCTGGAGCTGGGGCGTGCCGCTGGTGGCGGCGCTGGCGGTGGGGCTCGCGTTGGTCGTCTATGTGCCGCGAGGCGCGGACGACGGCGTGCGGCTGAAGGGCAACGTCGCGCTGCGGCTGTTGTCCGCGCAGGGCGCGCCGGTGCTGGACGCGAGGCCCGGTGAGCAGGTGACGCTGGCGGTGGGCACGGGGCCGTACCGGAACGTGCTGGTGCTCGCGGTGGACGAGGCGGGGACGGTGGAGCCGCTCTGGCCGAGCGAGGGCGCGACGAGCGGCACGGTGGAGCCCGGGGCGGAGGTGAAGCTGGCTCCGCTGGAGGTGACGCCGGGGACGGTGGCGCTGCATGCGTTCTTCGCGGAGGCGCCGCTGGACGTGGCGTCAGCGCGTGAGGCGCTCGCGTCGAGCGTCGCGGAGGCCCGGGAGAAGGGGCAGGGGCCGCTGGACGCGGCGACGCCCGGTGGCATCGGGAAGGCGCGGGCGCGCGCGTTGCTGAGGGTCATGCCGTGAGGCGGGCGCCGGCGTTGGGGCGGCGGGTGCTCGCGGCGTTGAGTCCGCACCGGGAGGCCGCGGCAGAGGTCTCGCGTCGCTGGACACTGCGCCTGGGCATGAAGGCGCTCGCAATGCTGAGCTTTCGTTGGGCGGCTTCGGAGGAGGCGCTGCATCGCTGGGCGCTGGGCCTGGGGGTGCCGGTGCTCGCAGTGCTGAGCTCTCGTTGGCCGACTTCGGAGGAGGCGTCGCGTCGCTGGATGCTGGGCCTGGGGTTGCCGGTGCTCGCACTGCTGAGCTCTCGTTGGGCGGCCTCGGAAGAGGTGTCGCGTCGCTGGGCATCAGGTCTGAAGATGCGGGTGCTCGCGGTGCTGCTCCTGGTGGTGGGGCCGGCGCGGGGGCTCGCCGCGGAGGAGGTGCCGCGCCGCTGGGCGCTGGTCGTGGGGGAGAACCAGGGACTGTCCGGCGAGGAGCGGCTGCGCTTCGCGGAGGCGGACGCGCGGCGGATGCGCGAGGTGCTCCAGGACGTGGGCACCGTGCCGCCGGAGCGGACGATGACGCTGCTGGGCACGGATGCCGCGACGCTGCGCGACGCCCTGGCGCGCTTCCGGGCACGGCTGGCCGCGGAGGCTTCGCCGAGGGATTGGTTGCTGCTGTACGTGTCCTCACACGCGGGCGACGGCAGCCTGCACCTGCGCGGCACCGAGCTGCCGATGCGCGAGCTGGTGGACTTCCTCAAGGGCGCGCCGGTGGGGGTGGGGCTGCTCATCCTGGACTCCTGCCGCTCCGGGGCCGCCACGCGGATGAAGGGCCTGAAGCCGGTGGCCGCGCCCGTGACGATGGAGGCCTCGGACCTGGAGGGACGCGTCGTCATCAGCGCGTCGGGCGCGGACGAGTACGCGCAGGAGTCGGATGCGTTGCAGGGCTCCTTCTTCACGCATCACCTGATGGTGGGGCTGCGAGGCGCGGCGGACGCATCGCGCGACGGGCGCGTCACGCTGGAGGAGGCCTACCGCTACGCGTATGCGAGGACGTTGGAGTCGACGCTGGTCTCGCCGGGCGGCATGCAGCGTCCCACGTTCCGCATGGACCTGCGCGGACGCGGAGAGCTGGTCCTCTCCGAGCCCCAGCGCGCGCGAGGTCGGCTGACGCTGGACGTGAAGACGCCGGGCCGCTGGCTCGTGCTGGCGTCGGAGAGCGGCGCGCTGGTGGCGGAGCTGGAGAAGGGCGAGGGCCCCACGACGCTGGCCGTGGCGCCCGGCGCGTACCGGCTGCTGTTGCGCGCGGATGATGGGTATCTGGAGCGGTCGGTGCGGGTGCCGCTCGACGGCGCCGTGTCGGTGGGCGGCGAGCCCCTGGAGCAGGCCGCGCGGATGCGGCTCGCGCGCAAGGGTGGGGCGGGGGCGTCGATGCTGCTCGCGGTGGGGCCGTCGTTGACGTCGGGCATCGTGGCGGGCCTGTCGTCGCTCGCGGGCCTGGACGTGCGCCTGCTGCGCGAAGGGCGGCTGTTGCCCGGCGTGGACACATCGAGCCTGGGGCTCGTGGTACGGCGCGGGACAGGACGCGGGGTGGCCTTCCAGCAGACGGAGCTGGAGCTGAGGTTGGGGGCCGGGCCTCACTGGAGGTTCGGAGCCTGGACGTTCAGCGGGGCGCTGGAGGCCGGGGCACTGGCCGTCTTCCAGTCGCGCATCCCGAACGAGGACGCGCGCTTCGGTCTGGAGCCGCTGGCGCTGCTCACCGGGGGCGTGCGGCTGGACGTGCGAAGCCGCCTGTCGATGCTCCTCAGCGCCTCCGCCGGAGGCGTCATGGCGAAGCGGGACCTCGGAACGTCACTGGTGCCCAGGGCCTCCGCGTCGCTGATGGTCGGGTACGCGCTCTGACCTGTCGCGTTCGCCGTCCCAGGCCCGTAGACTTCGCGCGCCATGCGTGACTTCGACGTGCGACAGGCCCTCACGGCGAGCCTCAAGGCCACTCACGCGAGTGACCCTGGAACCCTCATCCGTGAAGAGCTGGGCTTGGAGCACGGCCAGGTCTTCGTGGATGTGGCCGTCATCAACGGTGAGCTCCACGGCTACGAGCTGAAGAGCGAGCGGGACACGCTGGACCGGCTTCCACGGCAGGTCGAGGCGTACAGCGCGGTGCTGGACCGGGCCACGCTCGTCGTTGGCGCCCGTCATGTGCAACAGGCCCTGGGCCTCATCCCCGCGTGGTGGGGCGTCAAGACGGCCACGACCCAGCGAGATGGCTCGGTCAAGCTCCGGCCCTTGCGCAAAGGCCGACGCAATCCCCAGCAGCAGCTGTCGGCCCTGGTCCGCTTGCTCTGGCGCGACGAAGCACTGGCGCTTCTGGAGACACTGGGGGCGGCCAAGGGGCTGCGGAGCCGGCCCCGGAAGATGCTCTACGAGCGCCTGGTGGAACAGGTGCCTGCTGAAGCGCTGCGCGCGGACGTCCGGCGCCTGCTCAAGGCGCGTGAAGACTGGTGAGCTGCTTCAGCACCTTCGCGATGTGGTGATTGGTCCCCACCCTGCGCCACACCGCTGGGCTTCCGGGCGTCTCGGCACCCCCGGCACATCCGAAAATGTAGTCGTCACCCCGGCTGAACGTGCGCCCGGCGTAGCACTCGTGCGCCACCAGGAACTGGGCCAGCGCCGCGTATTGCTCAAACCCGTGGAGCTTGAGGGCGAAGCCACGCAGCACCAGCCAGTGGTCATCGGCTGTGTAGCGGATGTTGGGGCTGCCGGAATGGAGCGCCGCATTCGGTGAGGGTGGCTGTGCTCCCTGGATGGCGTAGTCACCGTAGGTGGGCATTCGCACGAGCGCCGACTCCTTCTGGGCAAGGCCCTGCCACAGGAGCCAGTCCGCCCTGGGAATCTTCGTTGGCTGTTGGATGTGACTGATCGACGGCGGAAAAGCACCCGCGGCAACCGTCAGGGTTCGAAACGCCTTCACACCATGGAGGGCATTCAGGACTCCGGCGATGCCCTTCGAGAGCATGTTCACGTCATCGGGTTTGATCTCTCCGAGATCCAGCACCAGGTCGGTCGATTCAGGAGTTGTCCCGATTGACCGCAGGACTGACGAGAGCACCTCGTCAAGGTTGTCCCCGAACAGCTCCTTCTTGCGAACGCGAATGCAAGCGCCGCGCTTGTCTTTGGCGACGGCGTCCCTGACAACCGCCTGGTATTCGGGTGTGCGCTCGGGACCTGTCGCAGGGACAAGGGCGACACCGGACTCCCTCGCTCTCGCGAGGACGTATGCCAGGGGGGCTTCTCCCGAGGTCATCATCTGGGCCGGCGTCAGGTGAAGACCGTCGATGAAGGCACGGCCTTCCGGAATCGCCTTCGCGAGCTGGGGCCCTATCCTCCCCAACACTTCCTCCATCGTCTCCATCCGGAAGGACTTCCGCCTGCTCTTCACGGGTTTGGATTTGGGTGGCCGAATTTCGAAGAGCGGAGTCACGCGCCTGCGTTGGCCAGCCTCAAGTTGCGCGAGGGCTTCGCGCTCTCCCATCATGACCTTGAGAATGGGAACGTAGTCCGTTCGGTCGAAGCTTTGAATCACCTGGATGGGGCCCCCTGGGATGCTGGATCCCGTACCGCGTGGTTGAGAGTGGTGCTGCCTGGCGCAACCGTGCCCTGGTCCAGCCGCAACGTGGCGGTCCCAAAGGAGGTATTGCGTCAGCGGCCACTCTGCCATCCAGCACTGACACGCCCGTTGGGCGGAGGCCTTGCTGTCTCAATGGAAGGTCCGCGTACTCAGAAGACGACGAGCGAGAGGGCCAGGGCCGGCAGGGCGCCCTGGATGAGGCTGGCCCGCAGGAAGCTCCGGTTGCTGCTCACCAGCACCACCGCCGCCAGCAGCATGCACGCGCAGCCGAACACCACCGCCGCCACGCCCGACGCCACCGCGCCCGTGTGCACCAGCACCACGCCCGCCAGCACGCCCAGCGCGAGGAACAGGTTGTAGAAGCCCTGGTTGAGCGCCATCGGCTTCACCACGTCCGCGTCCGCCTGCGACCTCAGCCCGAAGCGCCGCCACACCTTCGGCCGCGAGAAGACGATGCTCTCCATCACGAAGAACAACACGTGGATGAGCGCGGCGATGACCGCGCAGACCTGCGCCAGTGGCGACATGATGACTCCCCCTCCGGGGTTGGGATATTCTGAACCAGTCAGTTCCGAATCGATATTGAAACGGTCAGTTCAGAATTGTCAAGGAGCGTGGCGTGGCGCGGACGCGGGCGTTTGATGAGACAGAGGCGGTGCGGGCGGCGCTGGGCGTGTTCTGGTCGCGCGGCTACGAGGCGACGTCGCTGTCGGACCTGGAGTCCGCGACGGGGCTGAACCGCTCCAGCCTGTACCAGGCGTTCGAGAGCAAGCGCGGGCTGTTCGCGCGGGCCATCGCGCTGTACCTCCAGGAGGTCATCACGCCGCGGCTGGGCGTCTTCGCGAAGGACGCGCCGGGCCTCGTGCAGGTGACGGAGTACTTCGAGTCGCTCGCGGCGACCATGGCCACCGCGCCGCCCGCGCTGACCCGGCGCGGGTGCCTGCTGGTCAACACGGCCACGGAGCTGGGCCCGCATGACGCCGAGGCGAAGCAAGCGGTGGAGGACTACCGGGCGCTCCTGCGGGGCCACCTGACGCGGGCCCTGGAGGGCGCGGCGCGGGCGGGCGTCCTGCCGCGCAAGACGGTGGCCCGGCGGGTGGAGCTGCTGCTGGGCGCGGTCATCGGCGTGCTCGTCACGGCGCGTGTGGACCCGGCGGCGGCGGCGAAGCTGGCCCAGGCGACGGCGAGCGAGGTGGCGGGCTGGGCGGGGTAGGGGCGCCGGGCTTGTCCGCCGTGCGAAGGCTGCTACAAGGGCGCGTTCTCCCGAGGCGCCCCGTGCCTCCGTCCCCCGAGGCCATGATGGAATTCGCCGCGCTCGCGCTGTCGCCCCCGCTGCTCCAGGTGCTGGAGGAGCTGGGATTCAAGACGGCCACCCCCATCCAGGCGCAGAGCATCCCGGTGCTGTTGGAGGGGAGGGACGTGGTGGGGCAGGCGCGCACGGGCAGCGGGAAGACGGCGGCGTTCGCGCTGCCCATCCTGCAGAAGGTGAAGCTCACGCAGGACCGGCGGCTCCAGGCGCTGGTGCTCTGCCCGACGCGCGAGCTGTGCGCGCAGGTGGCGGGGGAGATCCGACGGCTCGCGCGGCGGATGCCGGGCGTGCAGGTGCTGGTGCTCGCGGGAGGGCAGCCCGTCCGGCCGCAGGTGGAGGCGCTGGAGAAGGGCGCCCACCTCGCCGTGGGGACGCCGGGTCGCATCATGGACCTGCTGGACCGAGAGGTGCTGGACACGCGGCACCTGGCCACGGTGGTGCTGGATGAAGCGGACCGGATGCTGGACATGGGCTTCCGCGAGGACATGGAGCGGGTGCTCGGGGCGACGCCCGCGAAGCGGCAGACGGTGCTCTTCTCCGCCACGTTCCCGGACGACATCGAGGAGCTGAGCCGCGCGTTCCAGAAGGACCCCGTGCGGGTGTCGCTGGCGCAGGAGGAGGCCGCGCCGGACATCCAGCAGGTGGCGTATGCGTGCCAGCCCGAGGAGAAGCCCGCGCTGCTGCTGAGGCTCCTGCGCCAGCACCAGCCGGCCTCCGCCATCGTGTTCTGCAACTTCAAGGCGGTGGTGGTGGAGCTGACGCGGGCCCTGGTGCAGGCGGGCGTGAGCGCGGACGGCTTGCAGGGGGACCTGGAGCAGTTCGACCGGGACCGGGTGATGGCGAAGTTCCGCAACCACAGCACGCGCGTGCTGGTGGCCACGGACGTGGCGGGCCGGGGCATCGACGTGGAGGCGCTGGACGCGGTGGTGAACTACGAGCTGCCGCAGCAGCCGGAGGCGTATGTGCACCGCATCGGCCGCACGGGGCGCGCGGGTCGCCGGGGACTGGCGCTGTCGCTGGTGACGCGCTCGGACAGCCGCAAGGTGGAGGACATCGAGGCGACGACGGGCGTGAAGCTGGAGAAGGGAGACGTGGACGCGCTGGTGCCGGAGCACGCGCCGGGCGTGTCGCTCATCTCCGGTTGGGAGACGCTGTCCATCTCCGCGGGGCGCAAGGACAAGATGCGGCCCGGAGACATCCTGGGCGCGCTGACGGGCGAAGCGGGCGGCCTGAAGGCGGAGGACGTGGGCAAGATCGAGATCCACGACCGCCATGCCTTCGTCGCCGTCTCCAAGCGCGTGGTGAAGGTCGCGTTCCAGCGGCTGAGCGAGGGCCGCATCAAGGGCCGCCGGCACCGCATCGAACGCGTGCGGTGACGAGGGCGTTGCCGGAGCCTCGGCCGCGGGCCGCGCTGTCCTCAGCCCTGCACGCGCTTGCGCTCCGCCATCGCCGGAGGCGACTCCGCGTGCTCCTCCAGCGCTTCCTGGATCTGCTCCTCCTTCCAGCCCGGATCCAACACGGGGCAGAAGTAGCCCGGGCCCGCGCGCTCGCGCACCGCCCAGGCGAAGAAGTCCCGGGCCAGGGTGTGGACCTCCTCTGGGAGGAAGAGCGCCGCGACGTCGTACTCCGTGAAGCGCAGCAGGCCCGGGACGCGCCACTCCCGCTCCCAGTCGAAGCGGTAGCTGTAGGGCGCGTTGTGCGCGTCTCCCTGGATGTCCACGAAGGGCGTCACCGCCCACACCGGCTCCTTCTGCGGCTCCTTCGCCGCCAGGGCCTGGACCAACTGGTGCTTCATCGCCAGGTGCGCCGGTGAGCCGTACTGGACGTACCAGACCGGGCCTCCTCCCTGTGACAGGATGAAGCTCTTGCGGAACGCGATGCCGTACAGGCTCCGGCGCTGCACCAGCCTCGCGAGCTGATCCAACGGGATCTCGCTGAAGCACACCGAGCGGTGCCGGTCCGCCACCACCGCCTCCCGCCGCGCGATGCCAAACCCCTCCGCGCCCGGGATGAGCGTGCGCGCCCCCAGGATGCTCATCATGTTCTGGTAGGCGTCGTGGTACGGCGGCCCGGGCCTCGTGAAGTGCACCACGAAGTCGGACATGTCCCGCCACTGCGCATTCGCCTGATACCCGAGCATCGCCTCGCAAAGACCCCCGCGCGAGTCTCCCGGGCCCGTCCCCCCTTCGCAACACAACGCGCCGCGGGGGCCCCAGGCCCGCCCGCCCTGCTGACGTGCGACAGCGTCAGGGCAGGCGGACGGGCGCTGGCTCCCTCGGCCGCGCCAGCCGCATCAGCGCCAGCCCCGCGAGCACCGTCACCGACGCCACCGCGGCCTCCCGCGCGCTCGCGCCGAAGCCCACCAGCGTCAGCCCCAGCACCAGCGTGGGCGCCGCGAGCAGCGCGTGCACCGGCCGCAGGTCCCGCTCCCGCCGCAGCGACAGCACCGCGAGCGCCGCCGCCGTGCCCCCGAACTGCATCAGCACCGCGATGGCGGAGAGCGCGAAGAGCTCCGACAGGTCCCCCAGGTTCACGAACCCCAGCACCAGCACCCACGTCACCGCGAGCGCTCGCATGGGCACGCCCGACGCCGACATGCGCTCCAGCCCGAACAGCGACCGCTCCCCGGCCGCCAGCGCGGAGAGGTAGCGGGGCGTCGTCACCATCATCCCCACGCAGATGCCCAGCGCGGACACGCTCGTCCCCGCGGCCACCAGGCGCTCCAACCTCGCGCCCCCCCACGCCCCCGCGGCCTGCGCCAGGGGCGCGTCCGCCTGCGCCAGGGCCGGCAGCGCGACGACGCACGCCCACACGAGCCCCACGTACAGCAGCGCCGCCACCAGCAGCGAGCCCACCGTCGCCAGGGGCACCGTGCGCTCCGACGCGCGCACCTGCCCGGCGATGACCGGGACGATCTCGAAGCCCTGGTACGCGAACATCACCGTCAGCCCCGCCTTCAGCCACGAGGCCCCCGTGGCGGGCAGCGGTGGCGGCACATCCGGGTGGGGCAGGAGGACGCACGCGCCCAGCAGCGCCGCCAGCGGCACCAGCTTGAGCACCGTGAGCGCCGTCCACGTCCTCGCCGACACGCGGATGCCCGACGCCACCAGCGCCGCCAGCCCCGTCACCAGCGCGGAGGCCAGCAGCCGCTCGCCGACGGGCCCGCCCAGGTTCACGGACGGCGCCACCGCCCGCGCCAGGCCCGCCATCACCGCGGACGTGCTCAGGAAGGCGCTGACGTAGGCCACCCACCCGACGAGGAAGGACACGCGCTCGCCGAACGCCGCGCGCGCGAACACCACGGGCCCGCCATCCGAGTCGAACCGCCGGCCGAGCACCGCGAACGCGAACGCCACCGGCACCAGCGCCAGCCCCGTCAGCGCGAAGGCCCACACCGCGCCCAGGCCCGGCGCCAGCGCCGCGACCTCCGCGGGCGCGAAGAAGATGCCGACGCCCACGATGCCGTTGACGCCCAGGGCCAGCAGTTGGAACGGCCCGATGGTGCGCTCGGGCGCGACGCCGGAGGAAAGGGTGGACACGGCGTGGACTTCA
>JAFADT010000627.1 GCA_023424585.1 Pseudomonadota bacterium | reverse complement strand
CCCCTCGCGCGCGGTGCGGGTGGCGCTGGGGGCCAACGTCCTGGGGTTCCTGCTCCTCGGCGCGCCCGTGGTGCTGCTGTCGTGGTCGGCCCGCGGGAGGCTGGGCGGGGTCCAGGAGACGCTGCTGGCGCTGGCGTGCACGCTGGCGGCGGCGGCGGCGGGGACGGTCATCTCCACGCGCAAGCTGCGGCGCCGCGAGGAGGTGGGCGACCGGGGCCTCGCGCTCGTGCTGCGCGTCCTGTCCGCGCTGAACCTGCTGGGGCTGGTGGCGTACGGTGCGCTCACCGCCTTCGCGCTGTCCCCGAGCGGTTGAGGTCAGGGGCCGCGTCAGACGCCGCGCTCGTTGGGGTCCCAGAGGTACTTGTGCATCTGGAGCTGGAAGCGCACCGGCAGCCGGTCCTCGATGATCCACTCCGCCAACTGGCGCGGGTGGAGCCTGTCGAAGATGGTGGAGAACAGGACGCCGTAGGGCTTCTGTCCCAGGCGGTGCTCGCGCACGAGCGCGCGCGCCCACTCGTAGTCCTCGCGTGAGCCGATGACGATCTTCAGCTCGTCGTTGGCGTTCATGGACGTGAGGTTGCGGTAGTCGTTGCGGTCGCACTCGCCGGAGGACGGCGTCTTCATGTCCACGATCTTGTGGACGGCCGGGGGCACGAGCCGCACGTCGATGGCGCCGCTCGTCTCCAGCAGCACCTTGAGGCCCGCGTCCAGCAGCGACTCCATCAGCGGATACACGCCGGGCTGGAGCAGGGGCTCGCCGCCGGTCACCTCCACGGTGGGCGTGTTCCAGGCCAGCGCCTTCTCGACGATCTCCGGAATCTTCATCCGGCTGCCGCCGTGGAAGGCGAACTCGCTGTCGCAGTACGTGCAGCGCAGGTGGCAGCCGGTGAGGCGGATGAAGCCGCACAGCAGGCCGGCGTGGGACGACTCGCCCTGGAGGGAGAGGTAGAGTTCCTTCACCACGACGGAGTCGGCGGTGGGGACGCGGCGGGGCTCGATGTGCGGGCGTGCGGCAGGCATGGCGTGCGGTGCGAAGGGGCGCATCAAGCGCACCCTTGGGGGGAGGGGGTCAAGCCCGGCGGGCCTTCACCCGGTCGATGAAGGTGTCGATGAGGTGGCGCGCGATGCTCAGGCGGGGCGGGATGCGCGGCAGGTCGTCCACGCCGAACCAGCGCGCCTCGGCGATCTCCTTGCCGTCCACGGTGATGTCGCCGCCCGCGTACTCGGCCATGAAGCCCACCATCAGCGAGCGGCCGAACGGCCACGGCTGGCTGCCGAAGTAGGTGACGTCCTCCAGGTCCACGCCCACCTCCTCCTTCACCTCGCGCCGCACGGTCTCCTCCAGCGACTCGCCGGGGTCCACGAAGCCGGCCACGGTGCTGAAGAAGGGCTCCGGGAAGGACGCGTTGCGCGCGAGCAGCATCTCGTCGCCCCGGGTGATGAGGACGATGACCGCCGGCGAGATGCGCGGGTAGAACGGCGTGTGGTCCACCGGGCAGCGGCGCGCGCGCTCCCCCGGCACGAGCTGCGTGGCCGCGCCGCACTTGCCGCAGAAGCGGTGGTTCAGGTCCCACTCGACGATGGAGAGCGCGCGGCCCGCCACGGCGAACGTCGCCTCGTCCACCTGCTTGTAGAGCGAGCGTGCGGGAACGAACTTCATCCCCTCCGGCGGCGTGAAGCCCCCGGGCACGGGCGAGGCGTAGCAGTCCGTCTCACCCAGCACGCCCAGGAAGTGGGCGCCGGCCGCCGTCTCCGCCAGGGCCGAGCAGCGGGGCAGGTCGAGGCGGCCCTCGCGCTCGGACACGAGCAGGTCCATGCCGCGCGCGGCGAAGAGGAGCGCGGAGTCACGCGAGCGTGCGGGCGGGTCGTACCCGGGCTGGAAGCGTTGGAGGGGGCTCACGGGGCCACCTTAACGGACGGCGCGGCGGGGCGCCGCGCGCTATGCTCCGGCCGCCCGCCACCGGGCACCGCCCGCCTGGGAGCCCTCGACCGTGAACGCCCTCGTCCTGCGCATCGTGTGCGGCCTGCTCTTCGCCGGGATGGTGCTGGGCGTGGTGACCCATCCCCCCCAGGACCTCACGCAGGGGCTGGGCATGATGCTGCCCGCGACGATGCTGCTGGGCGTGGCGCTGAAGGGGCCGAAGGGGCGCTCCTCGATCCCGAAGAAGCGCTCGCCGCCAGCGCCGCCCGTGTCCGGCGGAACGCCCGGCGTCTGAAGGCGACGCCGGGGCCCTTCGCGGCCGGCGTCAGTAGACGTTCATCAGCTCCACGTCGAAGACGAGCACGGCGTCGCCGGGGATGACGGGCGCGGAGCCGCGCGAGCCGTAGCCCAGGTCGGAAGGGATGACGAGCTTGCGCTTGCCGCCCGCGCGCATGCCGACGAGCCCCTCGTCCCAGCCGTCGATGACCTGGCCCGCGCCCACCGAGAAGGTGAAGGCCTCGCCGCGAGCGCGGCTGTTGTCGAACATGGAGCCATCCGTCAGCCAGCCCGCGTAGTGCACCTGCACGCGGCTGCCCTTGACGGCCTCCTTGCCGGTGCCCACGACCAGGTCCTGCGTGTAGAGCCCGGACTCGCTCTTGTTCATCGCGGCCAGGTCCACGCCCAGGGACCCGGCGTAGGTCACCTTCGCGGGGTCACCGGAGGAGGAGTCGCCACAGCCGGCCAGGGCCAGCACCGCGCACAGCAGAAGGGAACGAAGCATTGCCCGCAGCCTGCCGCGCGCGAGCCCCGTGGGGAAGGGGGGCGCACACGGCCTGCCCGCCCGGAAGGTGGCGGCCCGCGCACGTCCTGCTTGAAGCGCGTCGAGGTGGGGCTTATCCGTTGCGCCGCCCGCCATGCAGACGCCTTCCGATTCCGCGCCTTCCGCTTCGATCCGCCCCTCGCTCGTCTGGTTGATGGCGGTGGCCGGGGCCGTCACCGTCGCGAACCTCTATTACAACCAGCCCCTGCTGGGAGACATCGGCCGGACGCTGGGTGCGGACGGAGGCGCACTGGGGCTGGTGCCCACGCTGACGCAGGTGGGCTACGCGGTGGGCATGCTGTTCCTGGTGCCGCTGGGGGACAGCCTGGAGCGCCGCAACGTCATCCTCGTGCTGTGTGGCTGCGTGGGCGTGGCGCTGGTGGCGGCGGGGCTCGCCCCCAGCCTGGACGTGATGGTGGCGGCGAGCTTCGCCATCGGCGTCACCACGGTGGTGCCGCAGCTGCTCATCCCCTTTGCGGCGCAGCTGGCGGCGCCCTCGGAGCGCGGGCGCGTGGTGGGCACGGTGATGAGCGGGCTGCTCATCGGCATCCTCCTGTCGCGCACGGCGGCGGGCTTCGTGGGCACGCACCTGGGCTGGCGCACCATGTTCTTCGTGGCCGCGGGCCTGATGGGGGTGATGGGCGTCGTGCTGCGCTTCACGCTGCCCGCGCAGCCGCCGCTGGCCGCCATGCCCTACCCGCAGCTGATGCGGTCGCTCATCCACCTGGCCCGCACGGAGCCGGTGCTGCGGCTGCACGCGCTGCTGGGCGGGCTGACCTTCGGCGCGTTCAGCGCCTTCTGGGCCACGCTGGCGCTCTACCTGCGCTCGCTGCCCGGGCACTACGGCGCGCAGGTGGCGGGCCTCTTCGGCGTGGTGGGCGTGGCGGGCGCGGTCATCGCGCCGCTGGTGGGGCGCTTCGCCGACAGGGGCGTCGGGCGGCGCATCAACGCGCTGGCCATCGCCGTGCTGCTGGCGTCCTTCGGCGTGCTGTGGCTGCTGGGGCACTCGCTGTGGGGCATCGCGCTGGGCGTGGTGCTGCTGGACCTGGGCGCGCAGGCGAACCAGATCGCCAACCAGGCGCGGGTGTACTCGCTGCGGCCGGACGCCCGGAGCCGGCTCAACACCCTCTACATGGTGACGTACTTCGTGGGCGGCGCCGCGGGCGCGTGGGCGGGCATGGCGGCGTGGACGCGCGCGGGCTGGCCGGGCGTGTGCGCCGTGGGCGCGGCGATGTCGCTCACCGCGCTGGTGGCGGTGCTCTGGGGGAGCCGCCGGCTGACCGCGGCCCACGCCCCCGCGACCTAGAGGTCGCGCCGCATGTTCCGGTGCGGAATGCCCACCTCTTCGTAGAGCTCGCCGTACGGCGCGTAGCCCAGGCGCTCGTAGAAGGGGACGACCGGGGCTCGCGCGTGCAGGTGCACGTGGCGGAAGCCGCGCCCGCGCAGCGCCTCTTCCAGCCTGCGCACCAGCTTCGCGCCCAGGCCCTGGCCCTGGAGTGACGGCCGCACCGCCATCTGGAAGAGCCGGCCGCCGTGCGCGTCCTCGGGGTGGAAGAGCACGCAGCCCTGCACGACGCCGTCCGCGTGGGCCACCAGGTGGAGGCTCGCGTCCTCGAACGGGAACTTCACGTCCTCGCGGGCATGCCCCAGGGGCTCGCGCAGCACGCGGAAGCGCAGCTCCAGCTCGCCCTCGTAGAGCGGATGGCGGGGGTCGATGAAGTCGAAGCGGAGGTCGGTCATGGCGCGGGAGTCTGTCAGAAGCTCCCGGTGAGCTGGAGGTTGAACGTGCGGCCGTACTGCGGCACGGGGCCCGCGGACACGTCCTCGCTCACGACGAACGCGTAGCGCGTGTCGAGCAGGTTGTTCACGCCCGCGAAGTAGCGCAGCCGGCCGTAGTCGCCGGACACGCCGAAGCCCAGGAGCAGCGCCTCTCCGCTGTCCGCGCCCGCGATGCCGGGCACCCGGGCGCTCTGGTAGGTGGCCTGCGTGGCGATGCGCATGTCGCCGTTGCCCACGGGCAGGAGGAAGCGCCCGGAGGCCAGGTGCGCGGGCGCGGCCTCCACCACGTCCTGCGAGGCGTTGCGCAGCGTCACGTAGGAGTAGCTCAGGTCCACCAGCAGCCAGCGGCCCGGCTGCCAGTGCAGCCCGGCCTCCGCGCCCCACGCGAGCGTCTCGCCCGAGCTGTTCGCGTACACCAGGCACTGGGTGGGCGCGCTCGGGGTGCCACAGGCCGGTGTGGCCGCTGACTCGGTGGTGAGCGTGACGAGCCGGGAGATGCGGTTGTGGTAGCCGGCCACCGTCAGGCGCAGCTCGTGCGTCAGGTCGTGCGAGTGCTCCACCTCGAAGGTGGTGATGGTCTCCGGCTCCAGCCGCTCCGCGGGGCGCTGGGTGAGGAAGTTGTCCTGGTAGAACAGCTCGTAGACGTTGGGCGCGCGGAACGCGCGGCCGATGACGAGCTTGGTGAGGCCCTGCTCATACGGCCGGCCGATGACCGCGAGCCGGGGCGTGAGCGGCAGCGAGTCCAGGTCGGAGTACTTGTCCACGCGGAAGCCCAGGGACAGGCTCAGGCGCGGGTGCAGGCGCCACTCGTCCAGCGCGTACACGGACACGAGCGAGCGCGTGCGCGTGTCCAGCGGCGCGTCCACCGCGGGGCCCACGCTCTTCTGGTCCACGCGCAGCTGGGCCTGGCCCTCCACGCCCACCGTGAGGCGGTTGGCCTCGGACAGGACCGCCAGCAGGCGCCCCTCGGCGGTGAGCCAGTCCGCCGCGCCGGAGTCGGTGTTCGTCTCCGTGGTGTCGCCGCCGTAGTTCCAGTGGCCCTTGTAGCGGCTGAGGTCCAGCGCGCCGCGCAGGGACAGGACGAAGCGCTCGGACAGGGGGCGCTCGTACTTGGCCTCGGCGAAGCCGCGCACGTCCTGCACGCGCGTGCCCTGCGCGCCCACCACGGTGCCGTAGGGCGCGGTGGGCACGTCCTTGCTGCGCCCGTGCAACTGGGCCACCAGGGACAGGTTGCCCACGCGCGCGCGCAGCGAGCCGGTGCCGGCCTGCTCGCCGTCCAGGCCGGTGACGATGGGGCCCGGCTCGCCCAGGCGGGTGGTGTCCGCGCCGTGGGACTTCATGCCCGCCAGGCTGAAGAGGATGGAGCGCTGGGGGTCCTCCCACGACGTGGTGGCGTGCACGAGCGTGGCGCCCAGCGCGCCCACGGCGCCGGTGACCTCCAGCCGCCGGTCCAGGCCCAGCGAGTCGCGCGGCACCACGTTGATGACGCCGAAGAACGCGCCCGTGCCGTACAGCGCGCTGCCCGGGCCGCGCACGACCTCGATGCGCTCCACCTCCTCCAGGTCCACGCTGAGGTCGTGCGCCGCGTAGCCCTGGCCGGCCCACACGTCGTTCATGGCGTGGCCGTCCCAGAGGATGAGGATGCGCGTGTTGAGGTCGCCCGGCGGCGAGAAGCCGCGCACGCCCAGGTAGGTGTACGTCCGGTCGTCGGTGAGGAAGAAGCCGCGCACGCCCGCCAGCGCCTCCGCCAGCGTGCGCCAGCCGAACGCGCGCAGCTCCTCCGGCGTGAGCACGGTGGTGGAGGCGGGGGCCTCGTCCACGGACAGCAGGCGCTTGGACGCGGCGCGCACGGGGGGCGGCTCGTAGCGCAGGGTGGCGTGGACCTTCACCTCCTGGTCGGGGACGACGGTGACCTTCTGGCGCACGGGGCGCACGTCGCGGCTCTCCACCTCCAGCACGTGCTCGCCCTCCGGGAGGGTGACGACGGTGGGGGTGAAGCCCGCGGGCCGGCCGTCCACGCGCACGGTGGCGCCGTCGTGGTTGGCGGTGACGACGACGCGCCCGCTGGGCGCCGCCTGGGCGCTCAGCGTGACGGCGAGCGGCAGGGTGCCCTCGGCGGGAACGTCGATGACGTACTGGCCGGGCGCGTGGCCGGGGGCGCGCACGTGCAGCACGCGCTGGCCCGGGGACAGGCGCAGCTTCGTGGGGATGCGGCCCAGCACGGGGCCGGTGGGGTTGTCACGCACCTCCGCGCCCTCGGGGGAGCCGGTGAGGTCCACCACGCCGGTGATGAGGGCCAGGTCCAGGTCCACCGGCACCTCCCTGCCCCGGACGAGGGTGACGGTGGCCTCGGTGGGGCGGTAGCCGGGCTTCTGGACCAGGACCTTGTGGCGGCCCGGAGCCAGCGCGAGCGTCTGCGGCGAGCGGCCCCGGCTGCCCAGGTCCGCGCGGTCGACGAAGACCTCCGCGCCCCGGGGGTTGGTGGTGACGCGCACCAGGGCGACCTTGGGGCGCAGCCGCTCCAGGGAGCGGGTCACCTCCGAGGCGTCCTCGGCCGGCAGGTCCTCGACGAGCAGGTCGTTGTAGTAGCGGTACGCCTCGTTGAACTTGCCCAGGGCCTCGAAGCAGCGCGCGATGTTGAAGAGGACGTTGCGGTTGGGGACCAGCCGGTAGCTGGTGAAGTACGAGCGCAGCGCCTCGGTGTAGTTGCCGTGCGAGTACGCGTCGTTGCCCAGCTCGAAGGCGATGTCCGCCTCGTCCGCCGTGTTGTCCGCGAACGCGGGACCGGCGGTGAGGAGCCAGAGGGACAGCAGCCAGGGACCCAGGGTGAACGCACGCATGAGGACGCCGTGCATTCTTCCCCCGATGCGGTGTCAGGTCCATGACACTGGAGCGCCCTGGCGGCCCGCGCACGCCTGGCGTGGGTCAGCGGGCGAGCGCCGCCGCCAGCCGCCGGGCCGCGACCTCCAGGGTTTCCGGCGAGAGGTGCGCCGCCGGGGCCGCGTCGAAGGCCCCCCGACCCCGGAGGTGGGCCGGGGTGTCCGCGAAGCGGGGCACGAGGTGCAGGTGGAAGTGGCGGAGCACGTCGCCAATGGCGAAGGCGTAGACGTGCTCGGCGCCGAGCACCGCGCGCTGGGCGCGCATCACCCGCGCCGCGAACGGGCCCAGCTCCCGCGAGGCCGTCGCGTCCAGGTCATACCAGCCGCGCACGTGCTGCTCGCTGGTGAGCACCACCCAGCCGGGCACGGGGCTGGGGGACGCCACCCCGTGGAGGACGAGCCCGGGGGCCCGCGCGAGCACGCCACCCGGTGGGTGGACCTCCCCGCGAACGAGGGCGCAGCCCAGGCAGGGGTCATTGACGTCTGACATGGCGAGTCATCCTGATTCGAGGCGTTTGGACACCCTTGGGTGGAAACCACCCCACCTTGACGGCGTGGGCTCGGGTCGAGGAGTGTCCGATTTCCGCCCTTTGGGTGCAGCTGGGGCGTGAAAATTCCGTCATAAATTCAAGGTGGGGACGATGAAGAAGCATGTGCTGATGGCCGTGTTGCCGCTGCTGGCTTGGGGGTGCGGCGACGCGACTGACGCGGACAACGATGGTGTCGCGGACGGTATCCGGGAGCCTAACAACGTGTCGGTGGTGGTGCCTTCCACGCCGAAGGGCACGGTGTCGGGTCAGGTGCTGACCACGACGCTGCAGCCGCTGGCGGACGTCACGGTGGCGATGACGATTGGCAGCCAGCCGACGGGCAAGTCCGCGACGACGGATCCGAGCGGCAACTTCGTGATGACGGACGTGCCGGCGGGCGCGCAGGTGCTGCTGACGTTCAGCAAGGCCGGCTACTCGACGCTGCGCGCGACCTCCACGGTGCCGTCGGCCGCGGGCACGGTGCCCATCAACAACGGCAACGCGAGCTTCGGTCCGGTGACGCTGACGCAGCTGAACAGCTCGCTGAGCGTGACCGTGGTGACGCCGCAGGGCCGCCCGGCGGTGGGCGCGAAGGGCGTGCTGGAGGTGGACCGGGCGGGCTCGGTCATCCTGAGCAACTACGACTCGGTCGCCTCCGTGGTGAGCAAGGTCTACGTGGAGGCCACGGCGGACTCCAACGGCATCCTGACCTTCACGGGGGTGCCCTCCGGCGTGGAGCTGGCGCGCCTGAACGGCACGTACAACCTGTGGATCGCGCCGATGGACTCCAACGGCGACGGCGTGGTGGACACGGGCGGCTACGTGAAGAGCTACTCGGGTGGCTCCATCGTGGGGACGCAGGCCACGACGCTGGCGCAGCTGGCGTACTCGAAGCCGACGGGCGCGGGGGCGCTGACCATCGAGGGTGGCAACGTGGCCAGCCTGAAGGGCATCGCGGAGGTGGATCCGCTCCGGAACCTGGTGCGCCCGGGCGAGCCCATCTACGTGTACTTCAACCAGCCGGTGCAGCCGGGCTCGCTGCTCGTGCGCCTGACGGACGAGTACGCGAAGGAGTCGCTGCCGGTGACGGCCTCGGTGAACGTCGGTGGCTACTCGGCGACCATCACCCCGGCCAGCGGCATCGTGCAGGAAGGCAAGGAGTACAACATCTTCGTGCGCGCGGTGGCCGCGGAGGGTGGCACGAACTACAGCCGCACCGGCTTCTTCTTCGGCGGTGACCAGGCCACTCCGAAGGCGATCTCCATCGTCGAGGCGCGGTACAAGGAAGAGAACACGGCCTCGCCCGAGAACATCCTCATCACCCCGGGTGAGCGCGTCTACATCAACTTCAACGCTCCCTTGCAGGGCCCCCTCGCCATCCAGTCCCAGGCGTATGTCTTCATTGATGCGGACATCACGGAGAATGGCGCCAACGCCACGGGCAAGAATGATGATCCGGGTGAGAAGGGGAACCCGTCCGGGATTGGATTCCTGCTTCTGGTGGATGAGCCCCTGGGGCCGTATGTGACGAACCTGACCAGCCCTGAGCAGGCGGTCTTCCCCATCCAGCCTTCGTCCTTCAGCAGCCGGTACTACTTCGTCTATTCGCCCAGCGCGCAGTTCATCCCGGGCGGCATTTCTGTTCCCCTGAAGTCGCTGAACCCGACGGGGCTGGGGCTCACCGTGGCGTTCTCCAAGCTGCAGGTTCGTAACAGCGAAACCTACGAGAGCATCTGGGGCCAACCGGTGACGGAGGACCTCTCCGTGACGACGGTTGTCCAGCAGCCGCTCCCCACGAGCAACTGACGCGCTTCCCGCCGGGAAGGGGCACGTTGCCAACTGCCTCCGTGAGCAAGGACTCACGGAGGCAGTTTCGTTTTCAGTGCAGGCCATCCATTGGATTGCGTGGGCCGTCTCACGTCTTGGACACCTGTCCAGAGGGACTGAAGGTGCGGATGGCCGCGGGAGAGCGCGATGCCAGAGGCTCAAGGGTGGCATGGGAGCCGCATCGGGCCATGCGCCTGCGCCCCCTCCTTCCTTGCATTGACGGTGATACATGAGTCCACGTTGGAGCCTCGTCGTTTCGCTCACGTTGCTGATGACGAGCGCATGCCTGGAGATTCCAGAGCTGGAGCCTCCTGGGGCGGTGGATGGTGGAGTCGATGCTCGCTCCATCAGCATCACCTGGCTGTCTCCAGAGGCAGGAGCCTCCATCAATGGGGCACTCGAGATCCGGATGGAGGTCACGGGTCCAGTTCCTGAGCGCGTCGAGTTGTGGGTGGATGGAACGCCCGTTGCCCAGCTTGTCGCTCCATATGAGTTCAGTTG
>JAFADT010000580.1 GCA_023424585.1 Pseudomonadota bacterium | reverse complement strand
ACATGGTGGAGCGCGCGGCCACGCTGTCGGACTCGGACGTGCTTTCGCCCGCGACGCTGCCGCCCTCGGTGCGCGGTGAGGCGGAGCCGCAGGCCCGCCCGGGCGACAGCGGCGAGCCGGTGCTGGGACAGGGCTTCAACCTGGAGCGGCACCTGGACGACCACGAGCGCCGGCACCTGCTGGCCGCGCTCAAGCAGGCGCAAGGGGTGAAGACGCGCGCCGCGGAGCTGTTGGGGCTGTCGTTCCGCTCCTTCCGCTACCGGCTGGCGAAGCACGGCCTCACGGAGGAGCTGGACGAGCCGACGCCCCGGGCCTGAAGCCAGGGGCCGCCGTGCTTCTCGTCAGCGGAAGTCGCGCCGCTCGAAGATGATGGTGGCCAGGGCGATGAGCACGCCCGCCCACGCGACGCTGTAGGCCGCGCCGGACAGGAAGGTACTGGCGTCCACTGGCAGCGCGTAGGTGGCCTGAGGACGGAAGTTCACCCGCTCCAGGTTGGGCAGCGCGTAATAGATGGTCTTGCCCAGCACCTGGATGAACGTGCTCTCCGAGCGGCTGGCGATGGCGTAGAGGTCGCCCGTCAGGTGCCCGGTGAAGTACAGGCCCGTGGTGGCGATGGCCGACACCGCCGGGCCCGCGAAGCTGGAGAAGAGGATTCCCACGCTGCTGATGACGAGCAGCTCGAACCACAGCCCCGCGCTCGCCAGCAGCTGCGTGGAGGTGATCGACGCGCCGAACATCAGCAGTTGACTGAGGAAGACGAGCGTCATCGCCACCAGCAGCGCCCCCAGCGTCAGCATGGTGCCGGCCAGCCGCGCCAGCAGGAACTGCGTGCGGGACACGGGCTTGCTCACCACCAGGAAGATGGTGCGCCGCTCGATTTCGCGGCTGAGCAGGCTGCTCGACAGGAACACCGCCAGGAAGATGAGGATGATGCTCATCATCCCCAGGCCGAAATCCGTCAGCACGCGGTCGAACGTGGTGACCGTCACCTCCGTCACCAGCGTGGAGGACAGCAGCACCACCGCGGCGAACACGCCCACCACCACCGTCACCCGGTTGCGGCGCGCCTCGCGAAAGCCATTCCACATCATCGCGCTGAAGGCGCTCATGTATTGATCTCCCCGCCCACGGTGGACGCGCGCCCGGATTCCTTGAGCGCGTTCATGAACAGTTGCTCCAGCGAGAACCGCGCTGGCTGCACCTGGTTCACCCGGCCTCCGGCGCCCAGCACGCCGCTCAAGAGCCGCTGGGTGTCCACGTCCGACACCTGGAGCAGCACGCGGCCATCGAGCGCCTGGAGCGACTCCAGGGGAACGCCCAGCCCCTTCACGGCGTCCGGCGCCATGCCCTCCACCACGACCTCCACGGTGGGTACCTGCGCGGACACCAGCTCCCGGACGCTGCCTTCGCGCACCAGCCGTCCGCCCACCAGCACCGCCAGCCGGTCGCACAGCGACTCGACGTCCGGGATGATGTGGCTGCAGAAGAGGACCGTGGTGCCCTTCTCCCGCTCCGCCAGGATGAGGTCGCGCATCTGGCGGCGGCCCAGCGGATCCAACCCGCTCGTCGGCTCATCCAGGATGAGCAGTTTCGGCCGGCTCACGAGCGCCTGGGCCAACGCCACGCGCTGCACCATGCCCTTGGAGTAGCGGCGGATCTGCAGCTTCTCCGCGCCCGCCATCTCCACCGCGCCCAGGACCTCCTTGACGCGCACGTCCAGCTCGTGGCCGCTCAGGCCCGCGAGCTGTCCGGCCAGCGTCACGAATTCCCGGCCCGTCAGGTACTCGTACGGGGCGGGGTTCTCCGGCAGGAAGCCCACCAGCCGCCGGGTGGAGGACTCATCCACCGGCTGGCCGAAGATGCGCGCGACCCCGCTGCTGGGGCGCACCAGGTTCATCAAGATCTTGATGGTGGTGGACTTGCCCGCGCCGTTGGGGCCGAGCAGGCCGTAGATCTGCCCGGCCCCCACCTGGAGGTCCAGCGACTGCAAGGCACGCACGGTGCGGTTGAACCAGAAGCCGACCTTGTAGGTCTTGGCGAGCCCCTGGGCCAGGATGGGAGGGGCGTCAGGATGGGGAGTCGTCATGGCGCTTGGGTCGTCCGGGGCTTGGGCAGGATGCGTTCACCACTCTCGGTTCTCTCATCCTGGATGAGCTCCAGCCGGAACTTGGAGGCGTTGGAGTAGGCCCGGCCGTCCTCGCCCAGGAAGAACTCTCCGCCCAGCGGATCCGCGGGAAGCACTCGCAGGTCGCCCGCGGTCACCAGCGCGGGCAGCGTGTCGGGCAGGCGTCCCTCGCGAGCGCGGTAGCGGGCGATGGCCGCGTCGATGCCCCGGAGAACGCGCTCCTGCTGGATCTCCTTGATGCGCTGCTCGTAGAAGGCGCGTGATTCCTCGTCCTCAGCGCTGTCTCGCAGCGCGAGGGTCAACGACATGCTCGCGTCGAAGTCACCAGACTGCGCGTACAGCCGCGTCGCGAGCGCGGCGAAGTAGGGCGGGGCACCCTCCCACCGGGACATCTCCTGGATGAGGTCCGCGGCTTCCTTGTACTTCTGCTCGAAGAACATCAGGTTGTACGCGAGCTGGAAGGTCAGGGGCTGGTCGTGCGGCACGTTCGCCACGCCCTTGCGCAACAGGGCCGTGGACTCCGCCGTGTTCAGGTAGCCGCCCTTGCCTGTGAAGACGGGGATGGTGAGGCCTCCGTAGAGGTATGCCTGCCGGAACTTTGGGTCCAGGTCCGTCACCAGCTCCGCGTAGTCGGAGACGTGGAGGTAGTCCTCCGCTCGCACCGCGCTGCCAATGCGGTTGAGCATGAGGATCCAGAAGTAGTCCGTCACCAGGCCCTTCTGCGCGGTGAACAGTGCCTTGAGCAGGTCGGGGCGGGGGAGCAGGGGACCGCCACCTTGTCTGCGCGAGGGGATGGGCGGCGTGGACAGGAGGGCTACCAGCAGCAGTCCCGGAAAGAATCCCAGCAGGGGCAGCTTTCGCATGGCCTCTCGAAACGACAACGGGACGCCCGAAATGCCCGGGCGCCCCGTTGATTGTGCCATGTCGAGCCGCTTCAGTGAATCAAATGAAGCGAGCCTGGCAGGCTTGCACGGCGTGCAGCGAATTACGTGCCGCAGCTCACATCATTGTACGCGTTGGAGGGCTCGCCAGCGACCAGGTTCAGGCCGTTCGGCGTGTTCTCGTCGATGCCGCAGGGGTTCTGGAGGATGGCCTCACCGGCGGTGGTGCTGGACGTGATGCCCCACGTGTCACCCTCGGGATCGTTGTCGATGTTGCCGATCGCCGAGGCGTTGAAGTAGCAGTTCGGGCAGTCCGCGAGGGTGGGGTTCACGCCCACCGCGTTGACGGCGTCCCCGGCGGTCGGCGCCGTGGGGAACTTCAGCGCGTCCTGGCCGATGCAGCCGGCGGTGGCGCCAGCGCGACGCGCAGTAGGGGTCGCGTCGACGGCAGCGGCGCAGCCCGTGGCCATGCCGTAGCTGTAGCGGTTGCCGGCCTCGGGATCGAAGCCGATGACCGTGAAGTTCACCTGGTACTTGTCCTTCTCACCGAAGTACGCCTTCTGGGCCGTGAAGATGGCCTTCAGGTTCGTCTTCGCCTCCGACTGCTTGGACTTCGCCTGGAAGCGGATGAAGTTCGGGATGGCGATGGCGGCCAGGATGCCGATGATGGCGACCACGATCATCAGCTCGATGAGGGTGAAGCCACCCTTCTTCCGGACGAGACGGTTCATCATGTTTAGGGACTCCGCGGTGGGCAGAGGGGGGTTGAACGACGTGCGAACTCTTAGCATGAAGAGTGCCAGTTCGAACATTCCCGCCAACCACCCGGATTCCCACAACCGCTCGTCCGGGCCGGGGATGGAGCCGCCGGAGCCCTGCCAATTTTTGTCACCGGCGCTGACGGTTTTCGTCGTCCATCGCGCAGTCGCCAGCGGTGGAGGCGGCGGGTAGGATTCCGGGCTCCGTGACGTTCACCTACGCGCCGGGCTGGGCCGAGCCCCTCTTCATCCTCTTCCTGTTCATCCTCGGCCTGTGCATCGGCTCCTTCCTCAATGTCGTCATCGCGCGGGTGCCGGAAGGGCTGAGCATCGTGCGGCCCGGCTCCCGCTGCCCGAAGTGCGGGCATGTACTCTCCTGGTACGAGAACATCCCCGTCCTGTCGTGGCTGGGGCTGCGCGGCAGGTGCCGCGGCTGCGGGGCGCCCATCTCCCCGCGCTACGTCCTGGTGGAGCTGCTCACGGGGCTGTTGTTCCTCGCGTGCCTCAAGCGCTTTGACTGGACATACGCGCTGGTGCCCGCGCTGGTGCTCGTGTTCCTCCTGGTGCCGCTCACCTTCATCGACCTGGAACATTGGATCCTCCCGTTCTCTCTGACGGTGCCGGGCATCATCGCGGGCGTGCTGCTGGCGATCCCCCGGGGCGCAGGCGCGGTGTGGCAGGCGGTGCTGGGCGCGGCGGTGGGGTTCCTGAGCTTCCGCCTCATGGAGTACGTGGGCTGGCGCGCGTTCAAGCGCGAGGCGCTGGGCGGGGGGGACAAGTTCCTCGTCGCGCTCCTGGGGGCGTTCCTCGGCTGGCACTCGCTGCTGGGCATCCTCTTCTTCTCGTCGCTGCAGGGCTCCATCGTGGGCGTGGCGCTGCTCGCGCTCACCGGCAGGGCGGGGCCGCGCGGCGCTCCGGAAGCAGAAGCCCCCGCGCAACCGCCGCCTCCCCAGGACCCCCAGTCGGATACGTCCCTCACCCCGGCGCCCGAGGTCCCGGCGGCTCCGACGGAGCCTTTGGCTGACGAAGAGGAGCCTGAGTCCACGATGACTTGGGACTTCACGAAGCCCGGTGTGCCGCTGTGGAAGCGGGTGGTGCTCGTCCCCTGGTGCCTGCTGTTCCAGCCCATCCCGGACGCGCCGGTGGATGAAGAGGGGGAAGAAGAGGAATGGGTCCCGGGGCCCACCAACATCCCCTTCGGCCCGTGGCTGGCGCTCGCGGGGCTGGAGGTGATGCTCCTGGGGCCGTGGCTCATGCGCGTGCTGCCCGTGGACGTGGCGCTGATGCTCGGGGGGACGCGGTGAGGGGCCTGCCGCCGGTGCGCGGATGAAGTGGCGCATCGCCAGCGTGGCGTTCCTGCTGGGCTCGCTGTCCACGGGCCTGTCATGGCTGACGCTACAGCCGGTGCTCATCCGCCTCCTGGACATGGCGCGCCGGCTGGCGCTGCCGGGGTCGCTGGACACCGAGGGGCTCGCGCGGATCCGCGCCTTCCTGCCGCTGGCGCTGGGGTTGGACCTGCTGGTGCTGACGCTCCTGGCGTACGGGGTGCTGGACCTGGCGGTGGGCCGGCCCCTGCGCGCCATGGAGAAGTCCGTGGAGCAGCTGGGCCGGCTGCAACTGGACGTGCCCCTCTCCGGGCAGGGCGGCCCGTTCCTGTCTCGCATCCAGCGCGAGCTCCAGCGCATGGCGGAGGCGCTGCGCCAGGAGCAGGCCCTCACGCGCTCGCAGCTGGAGGCGTTGCGGGACGCGAACGCCCGGCTCGCGCGGGCGCAGACGGAGCTGGTCGCCTCCGAGCGCCTGGCCACGGTGGGAAAGCTGGCCGCGGGCGTGGCGCACGAGGTGGGCAACCCCCTGGCGGGCATCCTGGGCTACCTCTCCCTGGCGCGCTCGAAGGCGCAGGGGCCGGAGCTGAAGGACTTCCTGGAGCGCATCGACCACGAGGTGCTGCGCATCGACCGCATCGTGCGAGGGCTCTTGGACCTGGGCCGTCCGGCCAGCGCGCAGCCGGGGCCGGTGGACGTGGGGCAGGTGGTGGAGACGTGCGTGCGGCTGGTGCGCGCCGGGCCGGAGCTGGACCGGGTGGACGTGACCCTGGAGCTGGCGCCTGGCCTGCTGGCTCGCGCGGATCCAGGCCCCCTGTCGCAGATCCTCATCAACCTGCTGCTCAACGCCGCCCAGGCGATGGGGGGCGAGGGCCGCGTGCGCGTCTCCACCCGGCGCGAGGACGCGTCCGTCCTGGTGGAGGTGGAGGACAGCGGCCCGGGCCTGTCACCGGAGGTGCGCGCGCACCTCTTCGAGCCATTCTTCACCACCAAGGGCCGGCAGGGCACGGGCCTGGGACTCGCGGTGTCCCTGAACCTGGCCCAGGGCATGGGCGGCCGGCTGGACGCCAGCGACAGCGCGGGCAGTGGGGCGCGCTTCCGGCTGGCCCTGCCCGCGGCCTGACGGCGGGGCCGGACGGCATATGATGGGCGTCCCCCATGCCCCTCTTCCGCACCGTCCTCGTCGCCGACGACGAGCCGTCCATCCGCCACATCCTCACCCTGGTGCTCTCCGACAAGGGCTACGAGGTGCGCGCCGTCGCCGATGGTGACGAGGCCCTGCGCGAGCTGTCCGCCCGCGCCTACGACGTCCTCATCACGGACGTGCGCATGCCGCGGCGGGACGGCCTGTCCGTGCTCAGGGCGGCGCTCGTGGACCATCCCGGGCTCACCGTGGTGGTGATGAGCGCGTACGGCTCCCAGGAGCAGGCGCTGGAGGCGGTGCAGGCGGGCGCCTACGACTACGTCCAGAAGCCCTTCAAGCCGGAGGAGATCGTCCTCGTCCTGCGCAAGGCGGAGGAGCGCGAACGGCTGGTCCGCGAGAACCGCCGGCTCCACGAGGCGCGGCTGCCCGGCGCTTCCGGGGGGCACATCCTGGGGCAGAGCGCCGCGCTCCAGGCGGTGCTCAAGCAGGTGGCGCGCGTGGCGCCCGTGGACACCACGGTGCTCATCTCCGGCGAGAGCGGCACCGGCAAGGAGCTCATCGCGCGCGAGCTGCACGGCCAGAGCCGCCGCGCCGCCATGCCCTTCGTCGCGGTCAACTGCGGCGCCATCCCCCACGGGCTCCTGGAGAGCGAGCTGTTCGGTCACGCGAAGGGCGCCTTCACCGACGCGCGCACCGCCCGCCGCGGCCTGTTCGCGGAGGCCGACGGCGGCACGCTCTTCCTCGATGAAGTGGGGGAGCTGCCCCTGGGCGCGCAGGTGAAGCTCCTGCGCGTGCTGCAGGAGGGCGAAATCCGCCCGGTGGGCGAGAGCCGCGTGGAGCGCGTGGACGTGCGCGTGGTGGCCGCCACGCTGCGCGACCTGGGCAAGCTGGTGGAGAAGGGCGACTTCCGCGAGGACCTCTACTACCGCCTCAACGTCCTGAACCTCACCCTGCCGCCCCTGCGCGAGCGCCGCGAGGACATCCCGCTGCTCGCCCGCGCCTTCCTCCAGCGCTTCAACCGCGACCTGAACCGTGATCCGCCGTTGGAGGGCTTCACCCCTGAGGCCGAGGCCCTGCTGACGGCCTACGCCTGGCCCGGCAACGTGCGCGAGCTGGAGAACGCCATGGAGCGCGCCGTGCTGCTTTCGGAGGGCGTCCTCGTCGAGCCGGGCAGCCTGCCGGAGAAGCTGTGGGCGGCTTCCGCACCCGCTCCGGCCGGGACAGCCGCGCCGCTACAGGCCGGTGGCGACCTGTCGCTCAAGCGCGCCATCCGGGAGCTGGAGGAGTCCTACATCCGGGCGGCCCTGCGGCGCACGAAGGGCAACCGCACCCGGGCGGCGGAGGTGCTGGACATCAGCCACCGGGCGCTCCTCTACAAGATAAAGGAGTACGGCATCGACCCGGACGCGGAAGGGGCTCGGAGCTGAGGGCAGGGGAGCGGGTGGCGGGCAACCTCCCAGATTCCTCCACGGACATTTGACGGAACGCGGCTGGGGCCGGAAAATCGGGCCTCCGCGAAGGTGGGTCCGGGGGCGCGGTCGTGGTCGGCTTTCACGGCGCTCTCCCGTCCGCAGGGCGGCCGGGCGCCAAGCACTTTTTAGGAGGGGTATCAAGCCGGTGCTACGCTGGCGCCCTCTCCGATGGAGTTACGCATGGCGAAGGGCAAACTGGCACTCGGGCTGGATATCGGGTCGACGTCGATCAAGATGATCATGCTCAAGGAGCAGCGCAAGCGCGGTGAAGTCGGCTACGCGCTCCAGAGCTTCGGAATGAAGCCGCTGCCTCCCGAGGCCATCGTGGACGGCGCGTTGATGAACTCCACGGCCATCGTGCAGGCCGTCCAGGAGCTGATGTCCGAGCTGAAGGTCAAGGGCAAGGACGTCGCCATCGGCGTGTCCGGTCACTCGGTCATCATCAAGAAGATCCAGATGCCCCGCATGAGCCAGGAAGAGCTCGAGGAGAGCATCCAGTGGGAGGCGGAGCAGTACATCCCCTTCGACGTGAAGGACGTGAACATCGACACGCAGATCCTGGATGGTGGGGGCAACGACGCCACTGGCCAGATGGACGTCCTGCTCGTCGCCGCCAAGAAGGACATGATCAACGACTACACCACCGTGGTCTCCGAGGCGGGCCTCGCGCCGGTGGTGGTGGACGTGGACGCGTTCGCCGTCCAGAACATGTTCTCCACGAACTACGAGCTGCCGGACAAGGAGACCGTCGTCCTCATCAACGCCGGCGCCTCCGTGGTGAACATCAACATCATCGCCAACGGCGTCACCGTCTTCACCCGTGACGTGACCATCGGCGGCAACCAGTTCACCGAAGAGATCCAGAAGCAGCTCAACGTCTCCTACGAGGAGGCGGAGGCGCTGAAGATCGGCGGCAACCGCGCGGACGCGGACGCCGTCGTTCCCCAGGACGTGGAGCGCGTCCTCTCCAGCGTGGCGGAGCAGGTGGCCGGCGAGATCCAGCGCTCGCTGGACTTCTACGCGGGCACCGCCGCGGACTCGAACTTCACCAAGGTCTACCTGTCCGGCGGCACCGCGAAGATCCCCGCCCTGTTCAAGACCATCGAGGCTCGGACCGGCGTGCCGGTGGAGATCCTCAACCCGTTCCGGAAGATTGAAGTGGACAACCGCAAGTTCGACCCCGCGTTCATCATGGACGTGGCGCCCATGGCCGCGGTGGCAGTGGGACTGGCGCTCCGGCGCCCGGGCGACAAGCTGGGCTGATACCGCTCTGGCCACGAGGAACTCACGCACATGATGATCCGAATCAACCTGCTGCCCGTCCGGGCGGTGAAGAAGCGGGAGATGGGCCGGCAGATCCTGGCCATCTACGCCGTGGCGCTGCTGCTGGCGGTGGGCGGCAACTACTTCTGGTTCAAGAACCGCAACGACGAGCTGGACAGGGCCAAGCAGGGCATCGCCCAGACGCGCGCGAAGATCGCGGAGCTGGAGAAGGTCATCGGCGAGGTGACCAACATCAACGCCCGCAAGAAGGAAGTGGAGGGCAAGCTCGCGGTGCTGGACTCCCTGCGCAAGGGCCGCAGCGGGCCGGTGCGCATGCTGGACGCGTTGTCCTCCGCGATGCCCAAGAAGGTCTGGCTCAAGGACTTCGTCGAGTCCTCCAACAAAGTCACCATCAACGGCTCCGCCGTCAGCCACGACGAGGTCGCGGAGCTGATGCGCGGTCTGGGCGGCATGGTGTGGACGCCCAAGGGCATGGGGCGCCTGGTGGATCAGGCCCGCGGCGCCGCCAAGACGTCGCGCGTGGAGCTCTTCAACACGGAGACCGCGAGCGTGGAGGAGTTCTCCGCGAGCGACATCAAGCCCTTCTTCGGCAACATCGAACTGACCAACGCCGTGCAGTCCAAGACCACCCAGGCCGGCGCCCCGACGTTCGTCGATTTCAAGCTCACCCTCACCGCCAACTACGCCATCTGATTGGCGGCGAAGGACCCCTGTCATGGAAAAATACCTGGATCAGCTCGCGAAGGCCCCCCCCGCTGCGAAGTTCGGCGGGCTCGTGGCCCTCGTCGTCCTCTTGACCGTGGCCAACTTCTTCTCGTTCATCCAGCCCACGGAAGAGGAGATCGTGCGCAAGAACTCGGATCGCCGGAAGCTGGACCTGGAGCTCGCGGAGAAGAGCGAGATCGCCCAGAACCTCAACGAGCGCCGCCGTGAGATGGACGTGCTCGAGCAGAAGCTGGCGGAGGCCCTCACGGAGCTGCCGGAGCGGCGCGACATGGAGGAGCTGCTCGCGCAGATCAACGACATCGGCAAGAAGTCCGGTCTGGAGATCTCCCGCGTGGAGCCCGACAAGGAGTACGTCAGCGGCAACGAGTTCTTCGCGCGCATCCCCATCAAGATGACGGTGAGCGGCAACTACCATGAGATCGCCATGTTCCTGCAGGAGATGGCGAACATGCGACGCATCGTGAACGTCAACAACATCAAGCTCGATGGCGCGACACTGAAGAACGAGAAGGTGGTCCTCCAGAGCAGCTTCCTGGCGACGACGTTCCGGTTCGTCGACACGAAGGCCGCAGACACGAAGGCCACCGACAAGAAGAAGCGCAACTAGAAACTTGATCCGCCCGGCAACAGGGGCGACAAGGGATGACGCGGATGAAGACGTTCAAGTCCACGATGACCGCTGCGGTGATGGCGCTGACCCTGTCTGCTTGTTCGGACACGCCCAAGGCCCCACCACCTGCTCCCCCCCAGGCCGCCGCCCCCGCGCCGGCCCCGGTGGAGGAGAAGACCGAGGCGTCGGCGGCGCCAACGTTCGTCTACACCTACAGTCCGGTGGGCAAGCGGGACCCGTTCCGCAGCCCGCTGGAGGAGCTCGGGCCGGTGGCGCGCGACGCACCGGAGCGGACGTGCAACGAACCCCTGTGCGTGTTCGACCTCGACCAGCTCAAACTGGTGGCGGTCGTCACCGGGGATGCCAGCCCGCTGGCGATGGTCGAGGACCCCCTGGGTCGCGGCCACATCGTCCGGCGCAACACCCGCGTGGGGCGCCAGGGCGGCAAGGTCACGCAGATTCTCCGGGACTCGGTCACCGTCACCGAGGTCTTCACGGGGGCCAAGGGCGAGCTCATCAGCAATCCGGTGAGCCTGCAGCTCAAGGCGGATGGCGCGAAGGACCCCGCCTACAACCTGATGACGGGCAAGAACTGGGAGTAGCGCCCCACGGCGCGCCGGCGGGCAGATGTGGCCCGCTTCCAACTTGTTGAGGGGACGCATGCTCGAGCAGAGCGCTGTGACGAGGGGCAAGTGGATCATGGCGGCCGCATGGGCGGTCGTCCTGGCAAGCGCCAAGGTGTACGGCGCGGATCTCAATACGCTGAAGGACCTGCAGGTGACCCGGACAGGAGCCGGCGCCCAGGTCGTGGTGACCGGGAACCGGCCGCCCACCTTCACCGTCTTCCGGCTCAGCGGGCCGGAGCGGCTGGTGGTGGACCTGTCGTCCGCGGACGCCACCGGCATCAAGGGGCACCACGACGGCACCGGTCCGGTGTCCGGCGTGGTCGCCGCCCAGTTCTCCGACGCGCGCGCCAGCGTGGGCCGCGTGCTGGTGGCGCTCGACCAGGCCTCCCAGTACGACGTCCGCGCGGAGGGCAACCGCGTGGTCATCTCCGTGGACGGCTCGCCGACGGCCCCCGCCGCCGCGACCGCCCAGGCGCCGCAGGCTCCGGTGGAAGCGAAGCCCTCGGAGCCCGCGCCGAAGCCCTCCGTCGCCGCCGCGCCCGTGAAGGACACGTCCGCGCCGGTGGAGGCGATGGTGGCGGTGGTGCCGGAGGCGGGGACCTCCTCCAAGGCGGCCCCGTCCCAGGCGCCGGGCCGTGAGAACGTGGTCGCCACGGAGGCGGATGAGCGCGAGGTGGCCCACCCGGCCCAGCGCATCACCCGGCTCGCGCTGGACGGGGACGCGCTGCGCGTCACCACCGACGGTGAGATCGCCCGCTACGAGGTCCTGGAGCTGGTGGACCCGCCGCGCCTGGCCGTGGACGTGTACGGCGTGGGCCTGAGCGCGAAGGCGCCCAAGATGAAGGGCAACCTGCTCAAGGACGTGCGCGTGGGCGCGCACGAGGACAAGGTGCGCCTGGTCCTCGTGGCCAAGGGCGACATGCCCGCCTACCGCGTGGACCGCGCCGAGCGCGGCCTCGATGTGGTGCTGGGCGGCGCGGTGGCGCGCAAGCCCAAGCCGTCCCAGCCCCGCGACGCGGTGGCGGAGACGGAGCCCCTGCGCCCGCAGCCCCTGCCCGTGGAGACGGCGAAGCCGCAGCCCGCCGTGGCGCAGGCCGCGCCGCAGCCGGCGGTGGTGGAGGTCAAGGACCTGTCCTTCGACGAGAGCCCCTCGGGCGGCCGCGTGCAGCTGAAGCTGTCCGGCGCGACGGCGTGGAAGGTGGACCGGCCGGATCCGCGCAGCGCGGTGCTGACGCTGGAGAACGCGCGGCTGCCCAAGAAGCTGGAGCGCAGCCTGGACACCAGCGCGCTGGATACGCCGGTGAAGATGATCAGCGCCTTCAGCGTGCCGGGTGAGGGCCGCAAGGTGCGCCTGGTGGTCGCCGCGGACGGCGCCATCGAGGAGAACGTCACCCAGGGCGCCAACAGCCTGAGCTGGCGGCTGGACGTGCAGGGCGTGAAGACGGAGGAGGTGGCCGTCACCCAGCGCACCGCCGGCTTCACGGCGGAGGCCCCGGCCTACGCGGCGGAGGGCGCGCCCCAGCAGGCGCGCTACCGCGGCAAGCGCGTGTCCTTCGAGTTCAAGGACATCGACATCCAGAACCTGCTGCGCGTCATCGCGGAGATCTCCAAGCGCAACATCGTGGTGGCCGACGACGTGTCGGGCCGCGTGACCATCCGCCTGCGCAACGTGCCCTGGGACCAGGCGCTGGACCTCATCCTGCGCACCAAGCAGCTGGGCCAGGAGCAGGTGGGCAACATCATCCGCATCGCGCCGCTGAAGACCCTGGAAGAGGAGGCGCGGCTGCGCCAGGAGCGCAAGAAGTCGCTGCAGCAGCAGGAGGACCTGCTGGTCAGCCTGGTGCCGGTGAACTACGCGGTGGCCGGTGACATGTCGGCGCGCGTGAAGGACGTGCTCAGCGACCG
>JAFADT010000564.1 GCA_023424585.1 Pseudomonadota bacterium | reverse complement strand
CGGCAACGTCTCGCTCGGTTTGAAGGAGGGGGGCATGGGGCTGGCGCCCGTGCGGCTGGACTTCCCGGGCAAGGAGGAGGCGCTGCGCACCGTGGAGGCGCTCCGGGCCCGCATCATCTCCGGGGAGCTGAAGGTGCCCACGCAGCCAGAGGCGCGGTAGCCGCCGCGCCCGTTAGAAGAGCGGCCCGTGCGTCTCCACCTCCAGCTGGCCTTCGTTGATGGCCACGCTGAGCCGGCGCAGGAGGTCCAGCTGCTGCTGTTGCGTGAGCAGGGGCACGGACGCCGCCAGCTCGCGCGCCTGGGCATCTCCCCACCGGCGGATGGAGAGGGCCCGCTCCACCACCGCGTTGCCGCGTGCCCAGGCCCCGGTGTTTCGCGGGGCTGGGGCGGGGCGCTCCCGTGGGGCCGGGGCCTCGCGGGGCGCGGCACCGCCATGTGGCGAGCAAGGACGTGCTGCTCTTCATGAGGGTGTCGGACGCTCACGGCTCGCGGCGCGTCATCTCCGTGAACCAAGCCGGGAGCGGGCGCGAGGGGCCGCCCAGCCGCGCCACGGCGTCCTCCAGGGCGTCCTGGTTGGCCCAGACGATGTCCGCGTCGCCGTGCCTTCCCACCAGCTCCAGGATGAAGTGGCAGAAGAGGCCGCCGTCGCGCGTGACGGCGAAGCCATACGAGCGACACGCCAGCGGCCGGTGCGCGTAGACGCGGCATGCGCCCGTCTCCCGGTCCAGCAGCGGGCAGGTGTACGGGCGGGCCTCCTGGTGAGCCAGGGCGTCGACGCGCGCGCGGACCTCCTCCAGCGCCTCGGCGGGCAGCTGCTGGAGCCCTTCCTCCAGGTAGCTCCACTCCAGCTGCGTGAGCGGGAGCGGCGCGGCCAGGTGGCGGCAGCAGTGGTCACACCCCCGGCGGCAGGGCCACCAGTCATGGGTGCCGGAGATGTCCGCCGCGCGCGCCTCCACGCGGGCGTAGACGGCCTCCAACGCGCGGCGTGCTTCGTCGGGCGTGCTCATCGGAGCGTCCTTCTACCGCTCCTCCGGCACCCGCGCATCCATCGCCCAGGTTGGAATGCCATGCGGACGGCCTGGGCATGGCTGGTGGTTGCCCGCTTGTCTCGTTGCTTCGTCCTCGTTGGCGCGAGCGCCGGGGCCCACAGGCTTGAAGGCAAGTCCTGCTCGGACCCGGGCGGCCACGGGGCTTTCGACGCGATGCAGGCCGCCCGGAGCCGCTGGGAGGAAGCCGGGCCGTGCGCGCCACCCCCAGGCCGGGGTAGACACACGGCATGTCCGCCCCGCTCGACAGCGGCGTGCGCCTGGGCGCCGAGGTGCGCTGCCCCGGGTGCATCCGCTTCATCCCTGCTGATGCCGCGTGCCCCCACTGCCTCTGTGGTGCCATCCCGCCGGAGCGCTATGGCTCCGCGCGGGCGCTGTTCAAGTCTGGCGTGGACCGCTTCGCCCTGGCGGCTCGCACCGCCGCGCTGGAGCCTGCCCAGGTGGCGCTGCTGGAGGCGCGCTACGCACGGCAGTGGGGCGCGGTGCAGCGCCTCGCCGAGGACGCCGTGCGCATCGAGCGCCACCTCGTGCAGCGCGGCTTCGTGCGGGACCTGGAGGACGCTTGGGCGTTGATCCTCCCCATCGAGGACTCGGCCCTGGAGGAGATGCTCGCGCCCTTCAGCCCCATGCCGGACTCGGTCGAGTGGCTGGCGAGCAAGTCTCCGGATCCCACCCTGCGCCTGCTGGCCGCGCTCGCGTGGGTGCACCAGGGCACCTGGTCGCGGGAGGCGCGCTTCTCCGTGAGCAACCAGGTGCTGCACGGCGAGGGCCGCATGGCGGTGGAGGCCATGATCGCGATGACCCGCTGGCGCAACGGCCTCTCTCCACGCCTGAGCGCCGAGGAGCGCGAGCGGATCCGCGGCCTCGCCCTGGGCGTGCTCCATGTGCCCGAGCTGTCCGCGCGTGCCGCGGTCGCCTGGACCCGGGCATCGCATGAGGCGACGCCGGAGCGCGTCTCCGAGGCGCTGCACCAGGGCCTGTATGGCTCCGACCCCGACGTCCGCTTCGAGTGCGCCCTGTGTCTTCGCGACGAGCTGGAGGTCTCCCAGGCGCTGGACTCCTCCGACGCGGACCTCGCCGCCTTCGCACAGCGCACCTTGAGCGCGTGGGGCTCGCGCCGGCTGCTCACGCGGTTGCAGCGGGACGGGGACGCGGCCTTCGCGAAGGAGGTCCTCCACGCGCTCCCCTCGCCGCCTCCGGAGGGCGCCCTGGAGGCGCTGCTCACCGTGTCGCTGCGCACGGTCGGTTCGCTCGCGCGGGAGCTGCTCTCCTTCGCGAAGCAGCGCTCCTTCCGGGAGTGGGGGCTGGAGGACCAGCGGCGCTGGGCCCGCTGGGCGCGCTCGGCGCTGGGGGAGCTGCCCGCGGAGACCGCGCTCGACTTCTTCGCCTGGGCCGCCACGCCTCCCCGCGACGACCCCGAGCCTCCCGAAGAGGAGGAGTCCGAGGCGATGTGGGCCTTCCTGGAGGAGACCGTGCACGCCATCGACCGGGGCACGGCGAAGGACCGCGCCGCGTGCTTCGGCGACTCCGCGTTCGCGCGGTTCCTCCACCACTCGGGGGTGGATGAGCAGCGGCGGCTGAACGACTGGGCGCGCGACCCGCACAGCGGCGAGGCCCTGCTGGAGGCGGTGATCATGTTCCCCTCCCGGGCGCGGCACCTGGGCCTCGTCCCGGAGAGCCGGAGCACGGAGCAGCACCCCGACCCCGGTCACCCCGGCCGGCTGCTGATGGCGGTCTGGGAGGGCCCGGGCCAGCACCTCCTGGTGGCGCCGCTGTCCCGCGTGGTGCGCTCCTGGCGCTCGCTCTCCGGCGGCGAGCTGCTCGTCGAGGCCGTGTGGCGGCGCTTCCAGTCCCATCCCGCCGAGCGCGAGGCCCTGCTCACCGCCTTCGCGGCGTGGCGCGACCGCCTGTGGGAGCACCAGTGCGAGGTGGAGCCGGACGCGCTCGCGCGCTTCCTGACGTGGTGGCGGGTGGATCCGGAAGGCCTCTACCGCCAGACCGAGCAGTTGCTTCGCGACGTCCCGGCGGACGCGCTGCCCCGGCGGCTGCGCGCGCTCTGGGACGCGGCCGAGGAG
>JAFADT010000517.1 GCA_023424585.1 Pseudomonadota bacterium | reverse complement strand
CGTCCACGGCGTCGTGGAAGCGCTCCACCTGCGCGGCGTCCTCGCCGCCCCGCTCGCGCCACAGCCGCAGCACCGTGTCGCGCAGGCGCCGGAAGTTGGTGGTCGTGGGGTGCCCGTCGGAGCCCTGCACCAGGAGCGACAGCTCGCGCGCCAGCGCGTCGGACACGCGCGCGTCCGGGTTCGCCATCCGGGCCGCCACCGCGGCCAGCCCGTGCGTGAAGGTGTCGCCGGAGCCGGGGGCTTCGTGGAGCCAGGCGTCCTGCAGGACGTCGCGGGACTGGAAGAGGAAGTCGGCCAGGGACGGAGGCACGGTGCGCGGCTCGCGAGGCGAAGGGACCTGGGGTGCGTCCAGAGAGAAGAGGTCCCCTCCGACTTAGGCCCCCGCTCCCGATGCGACAAGGACCGTCTGGCGACGTGTCAGGAGGAAGGCGAACGGACCAGCCCCAGCGGCCACAGGGCCGTCAGCCGCAGGAGCCCCGCGTCTGGCTCCACGCGGTAGCGGACCTGGAAGCCGCAGGCGAGCACCGTCGCCCCCTCGCCCCCCGGCGGCGACACCGGCAGGGCCGGCATCCGGCTGGCGAGGGCCCCCAGCTCCGCCTGGAGCCGCGCGCGCACCGGGGGCGGACACGCCGTGAGGGCGCGCACCACCAGGGGTTCCAGCTGACAGCGGTAGGCCATGGGCACCCGCAGGGTGTGCATCTACAGCTCAACTACAAGTTGACAGCTACACGGTGAACCAAGCGGATCAGGCGCCAGGTGTCCGGGGGGAACAGTCCCCGGGCGCCACTGTCGGACAGGTGACGCTGGGGAGCCCGCTGGCCCCAGGTCCGGTTCAACAATCCAGGGAAAAGCAGGTCGAATCCGGGGATGGCCCTGGGTGTCCACCACCTGCTGCTCGTCGAGGATGATCGCTCCTGGCGGGAGCGCGTGGACCGTGCGGCGCGGGAGGTGGGCTTCCTGGTGTCGTCCGTGGCGGATGGCGCGGAGGCCCTGGACTGGCTGCGTCATCGTCCGCGCGCGCAGCACCCGGACCTCATCCTCCTGGACCTGATGTTGCCGCGGCTGGACGGCTGGGAGGTGTACGGGCAGCTGCGCACGAACGCGCGGCTGCGGCACCTGTCGGTGATGATGATGTCCACGGCGAGCGGCGCGCCGGAGGTGCCGCTCCAGGGAGTGGTGGGCTTCCTGCGCAAGCCGACGCAGCCGGAGGCGCTGGTGCGGGTCCTGTCGGAGCGGCTGCGGGAGCTGCCCGGGCGCCCGCCTGAACCGCCGCGCGTGCCGTACGCGCTGCGGCTGACGGACGAGTCGCTCTACGCGCTGCACGCCCTGCCAGCCCCCATCCGTCACGCGGTGCGCGTGCACCTCTTGCGCGCCGCGGAGCTGGCGGCCACGGAGCTGCCGCTGGCGTCGTCGTGGTTGATGGCGCTGCACAGCGATCAGCCGTCGCTGCTGGTGACGGTGGAGGGCGTGCGCGTGGTGCTGGAGGTGGACGACGCCGCCTGCGCGCTGACGGCGAGCATCGTCATCGTGCCCAGCCACCTGCGCTGCGCCTGAGGGGAGGCTCACACCACCGGCACGCGGTGGACCTCACCGGAGTGCAGGTCCAGCCACACCACGCGGCCATGCAGGTCGTGGATGGCGCACCAGTCCTCCGTGAGGCGCACGACCTGGGGCGGAGTGCCTGAGAACTCCACCGTCGCGCGCGCGTGGCCGGCGCCGTCGCGCAGGACGGTCGTGTGCAGCTCCCCCTTCTGGAAGCGCGTCGCGCTCCAGGAGCGCGTGAGCACCTCGCCCACGCGCGCCACGTCCCGTCGGGCCTGGAGGTGGAAGCGCCGCGGGATGATGGGGGCCAGGTAGGGCCAGGTGTCGGGCCCCGCCGCGTCCGCGGGGACCGCCATGCGCCCGACCGTCGCCTCGCCGTCGGGCGTGAGCGTGAGCGACGCAGGGGGCTCCCGCAGGTCCTGCATGTCCGCGCGTCCGCGCAGGACGGGGCCGCCCGGCAGCTCGTAGCACCAGCGCTCGACGCGCTCGAAGTCCTGGTTCCAGGTGAGGTGCAGGACGAGGAAGGACAGGTGCTTCGCGTCCACGGCCATCCGGAGCACGGTGCCGCCCACCTCCGACACGCGCCACAGGGAGCGCGGCTCGGCGGCGAGCGTGTCCACCATGCTCACTGCGCCGTGCGCGGCGGTGAACCACCGCTCCCCGTCGTAGGTGGGCGCCCACGCGTCCAGCTCCAGGTCGCACCAGTGCGTCGCCCGGCGCTCCACCAGGTCCAGGCGCGACACGCGCCATGGGTCGCCCCGGCGCGCGAGCGCGAGGGCGCGGTGGCCCTGCTCGGACAGGACCAGGGAGAACGCCGGCACGTCGAAGCCCGCGAGCGTGCGTCCGTCCGGGCCCACCAGCCGCGCGCCCGCCTCGCCCAGCGCGAGCAGCACGCGCCGGCCCGGCAGCACCACGGCGTCATGCACGGCGTGGGCGCCCGCGTGGCTCCGGTCCATCCACACGCGCACATGCGGCGCGGCATGTGACTCGCCCCAGGGCTCGCGAGCGGAGGGCGCCGGTGTCGGCAGGTCCGTGCGCAGCGCGGCGAGCGCCGGGGCCTTGAGCGCGTGGAGCTGCTGGAGGAGCCTGGCGTTGGACGGGAGTCCCTCCAGCGCCTCGTCGCGCATCAACGCGCGGACGGTGGGGACGCAGAGCGCGCTCCGCGCCTCGGAGGCGTCCTCGCGCAGGAGCTCCGCGGCGAAGGCCAGCCGCTCCGGGGCGTGCGCGGGCGCGTCATCCGACAGCAGGGAGTGGATGGCGTCCCGCGCGGCGCCGAAGCCATCCGGGAACCCGAGCGCCAGACGCACCAGGAGCTTCGCGCCGCTCATGCCGCCGGCCTGGATGCCACGCTCCACCCAGGCGCGCGCGAGGTGGCGCGCGGAGGCGACCGGCCACACGACGCTCACCGCGCGCTGCCAGTCTCCCGCCTCCGCGAGCGACTCCGCCCACAGCAGGCGCAGGGCCTGGGCTTCGTCGGGGTGGGTCTTCTCCAGGCGCAGCAGGGCGTCCGCGAACACGCCCGAGCGCCGCGCGATGGCCACCGCGCGCTCCACGTCCTTCGCGAGGAACCACTGGCGCACCACGAGGCCGGGCGGAAGGTTGCGGCCCTCGGCGAGCTCCGCAGCGAGCTGGAGGCGGCCGTGGCGCTCCAGGAAGGACACGGCCTCCTCGGTGGCGTCCAGCAGCTCCGCGAGGACGAAGGCGGCCTCGTCGATGCGGCCCTCCCGCTCCAGGCGGCGGAAGGTGTCGCGGTAGCGCTCGCACAGCGCCTCGAACACGGCGGGGCCGCCGCCAAAGCTCCGCGCGGCGCCACCGCGACCGTGAGGATGGATGCGCAGCTCCTCGCGCGGGCCGGGGACACCGAGCGCGAGCTGCGCGCGGGCGTCCAGGTCCTTGCCCAGGGGGATGGCGTGGCGCAGGGCCTCGTCGAGGTCGCCCTGCTCGAAGAGCTCGAAGAGGTGGCGGAGGTAGTCTCCCTTGCGCTGCCCCACGAGCCGCCCGAGGGGCGTGCTCCGGAGCATCCACGCCTTGAGCTGTTCGAGCGCGCCCGGGCCCTCGGGTCCGGCGGGGCGCGTGCTGGCGCCAGGGGCGTGCCGTGGAGCTGCGCCCTGCGTCTCGGTGCGGAAGGCACGGCGCAGCCGGGCGAAGAACCCCTCGCGCGCCACGGAGATCGAGCCGTCGCGCACGCCTTCCGTCCGCGAGCGAAGCGCCCGGCGCAGCCGCGCGAACAGGCCTTCACGACGGACGGTCAGCGTTGCTTCGCCGGGCTTCCGCGAGAAGACCCGCCGCAGTCTCGCGAAGAAGCCTTCGGGCTCCACCTCCGGGACCGCTCGCCCCGCCATGCGCGCGAGCATGCGCTCCGCCTCGGGCGCGAGCCTGGGCACCCGGGGGCCGAACCGCTCGCGCGTGGGCGCGGGCACGGGCTCCAGCGCGCGCTTCATGGGCTCGGGTGGCGCGCCCAGTCCCTTCACCCGCACGCGTCGCCACGCCGACACGTCCAGCCACGTTCCCGGCTCCACCTGGCGCAGCGCTCCGGGCGCGTACATCCGGGCGACGCCTGCCTGCACCAGCACGACGGCCCCCGCGGGCGGCGCCAATCGCTCGCGCTCGTTCGGGCTCAGCGGCGCGCTGGTGAGCACCCCGGACTCCAACACCAACGGCAGCCCGGGCGCGGACTCCACCGCGCCTGGGTGGGGCGCGGCCCCCTTCAACAAGTAGCCCCCCGCCAGCGCCCAGACCGTGACGCCGGGCCTCCAGGCCTCCAGTACGCGGCGGCGCGCTTCGGCCTCGCCCAGGAGCCCCGGGTGGAACCACCAGGCCGCCACCACCACGGTGCCCCGGTGCACCTGCGCGCGAGGCCGCACGGCTTCGAGCGCGGGGGTCACGGCGCGGCCTCCGGAATGGAGCGATACAACACCGCCTGCTCCATCAGGTCCCACAGCACGAACTCTCCCGCCTGGGTCAGCCATCCCAGCACCTGCTGCCCGTGGCTCGCCTCGGCCTGCACCACGGGGCCACTGGCCGCCACGAGCGGTCGGGACGACTGTTGCGAGAAGAAGTGGAAGGTCCGCTGATCCGCCTCCACCGCGACCAGCCCGGGCGGCGAAGGTGCGGGCGGCTGCACCACGCCCACCACCTGGAGCTCCTCCGGCACGGAGACGACCGACACGCCCGTGTCCAGGAACAGCCGCCACTCCGAGTCCTTGTCACGCACCGCGAGCAGCCCCGCGTCCGGATGCGCCCCCAATGGCGAATAGCCAAAGAACGCATCCCCCTGGCGCGCGTTGAGCGGAACGAGGCGGGCAGGCTCCTCGCCCAGCATCTTGAGCCGCGAGAGGTTCATCCGTCCTGGGAGCTGGACCTGGGGCCGCAGCACGCAGACCGGGCGCGTGTTCACCGCCGCCATCGCGGAGACCGCCTCCTCCTCCAGGCTCAGCGCCGAGGTCCCCCCCGGCGACGGAGGCGCCAGCGAGAACAACCGGGCCCTGCCATCCTTCAACCACAGGTGCTCCTGCCCACGCCGATCCGTCCAGCTGACGAGGCTCACCGGAAGCGCACCCGCCGCGAGCGCTGGCTGTTCGTGGTCCTCCGCCGCGTGGTAGCGCGCCTTCCGGAGCCCCTCCGGCGTGCGAACCAACCCGTGCATCACGTAGCCGTCCAGGTGACTCGCGAGCACGATCAACCCACCTGTATAGCGCCACCCCGCGGCGATGACGCGCTGCCCGGGAGGCACCTGGACGCGCCGGGGCTTGGGCACGGTCGCGCGCGGAGAGTGCGGCACGGCCATGGCCTCCACGGCGCCCCCCTCGGAGAACAGCAGCACGCGCCGGCCGTCCCCGGAGAAGGAGAACTTCGCGATCCGCCGGTCGCCCTTGCGCGGCTGCCACGCGGCAGACGCCCGTCGGGAAGCAAAGGGATTGCGCAGCAACCGCACGCAATCCTCCGGAGGCGGGAGCTCCAGCACCACCGAGCGGGGCACCCGCGCGGCGGGCCGCACGTCCACGGTGAGCCGGTGCGCGCCGGGCTCCATCGGCTCGGAGACCTCCACGCGGGACATCCCCTCCGAGCCCTCCAGCCGACCCAGGCGCGAGGAGCCCACGAGCCACACGTCCCCGGGTGCCCGCGATAGCGCCAGGGCCTCGCGCCACGCGGCCAGGTGCGCCGGGGAGGCGGGCACGGTGGAGCGGGCTTCGAGCCACGCGAGCAACGACGTGCCGTCCAGGCCCGAGCGGGTGGCGCGAGCAGGGTCGGTCTGGAGCGCGCCCCAGGTGAACGCCGCGCCCACGGCCTCGGCGCGGCGCGCGAGCACGACGAGCAGCGCGAGGTGCGCGATGCGCGGCAGGCCCAGCTGATCCGGTCCCACCTCCAGCAGCACCACGGTGCGCCGAGCCCCCTGCGGCTGACGGAACGCGGGCTTGAGGAACGACAGCTCGCCGAACGCCGCGCGGCGCACCAGCTCCTCGGGTGCCTCCAGGGCCCAGAGCCACTCACTGACGAGCAATCGGTCGAAGGGGCCCCGACGCGCGAGGCCATCGTAGCCCTGGGG
>JAFADT010000328.1 GCA_023424585.1 Pseudomonadota bacterium | reverse complement strand
CCTGGGAGCGGTCCGCGTCGCCCGCGGCGCGCCAGACGCGGCCCACCAGCGACATCACGTCCACCCAGCCGTCGTACTTCTCCTTCGCCGGGTCCACGGCCGGCTTCGCGGGGGCGGCCTCGGCGGGCGCGCCTCCTTCGGCGGCAGCACCCTCTGCGGGAGCAGCACCCTCTGCGGGAGCAGCGCCCTCGGCCGGAGCAGCGCCCTCGGCCGGAGCAGCGCCCTCGGTGGCCGGAGCCTCCGCGGGAGCGGCTTCGGTGGTGGCGCTTGCTTCCGGCGCGGCGGCTTCCGCGCCCGCTTCCGGCTGGGCCGGCTTGGGCTGCCGCTGCACGCGCAGGAGCGTGGTGATGAGACGGCCACGCGTGTTGAGGTCCAGGTCCTCCAGCGACTTGAGGTTCATGGTCCGCAGCGAGCGGACGATGGACTCCAGCGGCCCCTTCTCCGCGGCGAAGTCGTTCTTGGAGAGCGCCTTCTCCAGGACGCTCAGCTCGGCGATGACGCGCTGGCCGGGCCCCACCGGGCCCGCATCGCGATCACGGCCCCGGCCTTCACCCCGACCGCGCCCTTCTCCCCGGCCACCACCAGGACCGCCACGACCTCCGAAGCCTCCCGGTCCGTCACGACGGGGCCCCTGGCCCGGCGCGCCCCCGTTCGGACCGCGTCCACCCGGACGCGATCCACCGCTTCCATTCTCCTGAGCCACGTCAATCTCCCGCTAGAACGCGTAGCGAATGTTGGGCGCCACCGCGAACCCGAAGGCGCCCTTGGAGGCGAGGTAGTTCCCCACGACCTCCAGCCCCACTGAGAAGTGGCGCAGCCGCGTGTAGTACTCCACTCCGGGCCCGGCAAACACAAGAATGTCGGAATCAGGGAGGAGCTTCTTGGGAGAGAACATCGCGTAGCCCACGCCGGCGCGGGCGTAGATCCAGGTGCGCTTGACCTCCTGGCTGTCGGCGAAGCCCACCAGGCGGGCGCGCAGCACGGCGCCGGGCACCAGCATGGTGAAGTCACCGGACGCGGCGCCCTGCGAGTAGCCCACGTATTCCGCGCCCGCGCGGTTGGCGGAGCCCATGAAGAAGACGCCCAGCGACAGGCGCTCGCCCAGGTCCACGCCCAGCTCCACCTGGGCCATCTGGCCGGACGAGAAGGGCCGCGGGCCGCTGTCCGCGGGCGGGTTGGTGATCCACGAGGGACCGCCGTACACGCCGAAGTACACACCGCGCTCGACCTCGTTGAAGGTCACCGCGGGCCGGTCCTTCATCGCGTTGGAGCCAGCGCTGGGAGTGTCCTGGGCGCCCGCCATCGCGGGAAGGAGGAACGCGGCGCACAGGGCAAGAGGAGCAAGGACTTTCTGCATGGAAGGCGGCCTGGTGGGGGGCAGGCCTCCCGCGGGGGCGGGAGGTTGAAGTGAAGAAGCGGGCCGCCCTGTCTCCAGGGCCGCCCGCGACGACGACAGTGGTGTTGATTCTACGTCAGTCACCGGCCTGCTTGAAGATGAACGGGTAGGTGACGATCACGGAGCCTCCACCCTTGGGCTCCGGGAACTTCCAGGTGCGCACGCGCCCGGCCACGCAGGTCTCCAGGTCCGAGTTGCCCGCCGTGGACTGCGCGACGTTGGACGTGGCCACCGAGCCGTTGGCGCTGATGATGAACTTCACGGACACCTTGCCGCCCAGCTTCGGGAAGCGGTTGAGCAGGCTCTCGTAGCAGTAGCGGATCTGCCCGCGGTTGCGCTGGATGACCTGGCGGATGAGCTCCTTGTCCAGCGAGCCCATGACCTCCGGATCCGACGAGGTGATGCCCACGTCCACGCTCTGCTTGCCGCCGAGCGTGCCCACGCCGGTGCCGTAGGTGCCGCTGCCGCCGCCACGGCCCTTGGTGCCGATGCCGCCGATGCCGATGCTGTCACCGGTGCCACCGCCGCCGCCGCCGCTGCCGCGCAGCCCCAGGCCGCCGAAGCCGCCCGCGTCGCCTGCCTTGGCGCCGAACATGTTGCCCATGGCGCTCTTGAGCTCACCGCCCAGGCCGGACTTGCCGAAGATGGTGGAGATGCCGCCCTTGCCGCCGCCGAAGATCTTCGCGGTGAGGGCGCGCGCCTCGTCCTTCTTGTTCGGGTCGCCCTTGGGCGCGGTGCGGTTGTTGGTCTTGGGCGCGTCCTTCTTGCCCATCTGACCTTCGTCGCCGCGGGACTTCTGGGCCATCTCGCCCGACTTCTTCTCCTTCTGCTGGTTCAGCTTCTCCAGGAACTTGTTCTTCTGGGTCTCCGGAGGCTTGATGATCAGCTTCGCGATGCGCGCGTCGTTGCCCGCGAGCTCATCCGCGTACTCGTCCCCCTCCCCCGAGCGGTTCATGGAGTGGATGACGAACGCGGTGGCGATGAAGAACATCACCAGGAAGATGTTGAGCGCCGTGTAGTCGATGTTCTCGCCCACCGGCACGACGACGCGCTTGGGCACCGGCTGGAACTGCGCCTCCAGCGTGAGGCCGCCCAGGTCCACCCAGACGAAGTCGTCCGCCTCCAGCGTGAGGCCGTAGGCGTCGCCGTCCTGGGACGCCTTGCCGGACTCCATCACCGCTTCCAGGTCCAGCGTCTCGCCCTTGCGGGTGAGCTCGCCCTTCATCTTGCGCGCGAAGCGCACGGTGAAGGACTGGCCGTCGGTGCGCAGCACCTCGAACGTGGGGCCGCCCAGCCTGGCGTCGCCCATCACGAAGTCCACGCCCTTGGCGCTGCCCACCGTGAAGGCCTTCTTCGCGCCAGGAGGCACGAAGAACTCGCCCACGCGCTGGTCGCCCCAGAGCAGGCGCAGCGACACGCCCTGCGGGCCGTTGGACTTCGTCTTGCGCACGGTGCGCACGCGCGGCGCGGCCTCCCGCTCCTCGGGCGCGTCGTCCTCCACGGGGGCGGCCCTGGGGGCCCGGGCGGGCGCCACGGCGTTCTTCTGCGTGGGCGCGACGGACGGATCC
>JAFADT010000447.1 GCA_023424585.1 Pseudomonadota bacterium | reverse complement strand
ACGCCGTCACCCACGCGGAGGCCTATGAAGGCCGCCTGCGCCGCGACGGCCCCCTGCGCCGCGAGCTGTGGGCCCGCCTGGCGGCACGCCCGGCGACGGCGAGGTCCCGCCGATGAGCCCCGCCGCCCGGACCTTCGAGCGGGTGGCGCCCGAGCGCGTGGAGGAGGCGCTGGCGGCGCTGGCGGGCGTGCTGGCCCAGGGCCAGGTGAAGCGCGACGCGGACACGCTCGACGCCTACGCGCGCGACGAGTCCGACAGCGGCGTCTACCGGCCCGACGCCGTCCTCCTCCCGGAGACCACCGCGCAGGTGTCCGCCATCTTCAAGGCGTGCCAGGCGCACGGCGTGCCCTTCACCCCCTGTGGCGCGCGCAGCGGCAAGAGCGGCGGCTCGCTGCCCCTGAAGGGCGGCATGGCGGTGAGCCTGGAGCGCATGAACCGGATCCGCTCCATCTCCCGGGAGGACCTCACCGCGGTGGTGGAGCCCGGCGTGGTGACGGGCGACCTGATGAAGGCGGTGGAGGCGCAAGGCCTCTTCTATCCCCCGGACCCGAACTCCTGGGAGTTCTGCACGCTGGGCGGCAACGTGGCGGAGAACGCCGGCGGCCCGCGCGCCCTGAAGTACGGCGTCACGCGCGACTACGTCATCGGGCTGGAGTGGGTGATGCCGGACGGCGAGGTGCTGCGCGTGGGCCGGCGCACCATCAAGGGCGTGGCCGGCTATGACCTGGTGGGGCTGTTCGTCGGCTCCGAGGGCACGCTCGGCGTGGCCACCGAAATCACGGTGCAGCTGATCCCGCTGCCCCGCCAGGTGATGACCGCGCTGGTGGTCTTCCCCTCGGTGCTGGACGCGGCGAGGGGCGTGTCCGCGGTGCTCGCCGCCGGCGTCCTGCCGCGCTGCCTGGAGCTCATCGACGAGGTCGCCGTCCAGGCCATCGTGCACCGGGGCAGCTTCCAGTTCCCTCCCGGCGCGGGCGCCGCCCTCATCGCCGAGGTCGATGGCAACACCCCCGAGGGCGTCTTCGCGGAGCTCCAACTGTTGGGGGACCTCTGTACCCAGCACGGCGCCACGCAGACCCTGGTGGCCCAGGACGACGGCCAGCGCGAGAAGCTGTGGGCCGCGCGGCGCGTGATCTCGCCCGCCCTGCGCGCGCTCAAGCCCGCGAAGATCTCCGAGGACATCGTGGTGCCCCGCTCGAAGATCCCCGAGATCATCGAGCGGCTCAAGCGCATGGGCGAGGAGCTGGGGCTCACCGTGGCCACGTATGGCCACGCGGGCGACGGCAACCTGCACGCCAACATCCTCTACGACGGACCCAGCCAGCGCTCGCTCGTGGAGGAGGCGCTGCGCCGCATGCTCGTGCTCACCGTGGAGATGGGAGGCACCATCACCGGGGAGCACGGCGTGGGCCACGCGAAGCGGGAATATCTGGCGCTGGAGCAGTCCCCGGCGCTGCTCGCGCTCCAGCGCCGGCTGAAGGCCTTTTTTGATCCATCAGGCCTGCTCAATCCCGAGAAAATCTTCCCCGCGCCCAAGCGTTGAATCCTTCGTGGCCGGAAACGTAGGTGGTGTCCCACCCGTCGCGTCGCGTGCCCGGAGAGGCCCGGAAGGGCGAGCGCGTGACGGGCTTTTGACAAGGGTAAGCGGGCGAAATGCCCTTCTTGGAAGGAATGAGAAACCCTTTCCGTCGTTGCGCGTCCTAGTGACAGGTGGGCGCGGTTCGTCGGGGGACACATCGCGTCCGGCAGTTACGAACGGAAGGACGGGAAATCATGGCCAACTCGACGAAGTACGCGGCAGAGGGCCTTTCGCATTACCTGCGTCACCTGGGCGGGCACCAGCAGCTCACGCGTGAACAGGAGTACGAGCTGGCCCGGCAGGCCCGCAAGGGTGACGAGAGCGCCCGACAGACGCTCGCCAGCTCCAACCTCGCTTTCGTGGTCGCCGTGGCGAAGAAGTTCGCCAACCGGGGGGCCCGCCTGGACGACCTCATCCAGGAAGGCAACGTGGGCCTCATGAAGGCCATCGAGCACTTCGACCCCAAGAAGAACGTGCGCTTCGCCACCTATGCCGTCTGGTGGATCCGGGCCTACATCACCCGCTACCTGAAGGACAACCGCAGCCAGGTGCGCGGCGGCGAGGCCGAGCGCGGCAGCATGGTGGACTTCTCGCTGGACGCCACCATCGACGAGGAGGGCGAGACGACCTTCCTCGACCGGCTGGAGGACGGCGGCCCCTCGCCCCAGGAGTCGTTTCTGTCGCGCGAGCAGGACACGGAGATCCAGGAGGCCCTGGCCAAGGTGCGCAAGCGCATTGGCGACCTGGGCTGGGACATCCTCCAGGAGCGCCTCACGCAGGACAAGCCGCTGACGCTGGAGGAGCTGGGCCAGCGCTGGGGCGTGTCGCGCGAGCGCGTGCGCCAGGTGGAGCTGAAGACGAAGAACTTCCTGGAGCGCTACCTCGTCGCCTTCAACGAGAACGAGGAGCACCCGGCCACGGCGGTCGACGCGGCCTGAAGCACAGGGAGTGTTGCGCCGGTGACGGGGTCTGGCGGGGTGTTCGCACCTTGCCTGCCCCGTCTTCTTTTTTGCCGCGCTGCGTCTTCCGCGTTCGGTTGATGGTGGGCGAGCGTGCGTGCTAAGGCATTTCGATGCGCTTGAAATTGCTTGCCCTTTGGGTGCTTTGGGCCCTCCCGGCACACGCTGCGGATCCCGCGCTGCTCGACCAACTCGACGCGTTGTACGCCAGGCGCAACGAGCCGGAGTCCCTCAAGGCGCTGGACTCGGGCCTGTCAGAGGCGCTGAAGGCCGCGCCGGACGACTTCGACCTGGCGTGGCGCAAGGCGCGCATGCTCCAGTGGCAGGCGGACGGCGCCACGGAAAAGAAGCTCAAGATGGTGCTGGGCAAGCAGACGTGGGAGGCCGGCGACAAGGCCGCGAAGCTCCAGCCCGCGCGCGTGGAGGGCTACTACTTCGCCGCCTGCGGCATCGGCTCCTACTCGCAGGCCGTGGGCATCATGAAGGCCCTGGGCGACGGCCTGGAGGGCAAGTTCAACGAGCACCTGGACACCGCGCTGAAGCTCGACCCTACGTACGAGCTCGGCGGTCCCTGGCTGGTGAAGGGGCGATATTTCTATGAGCTGCCCTGGCCGAAGCGCGACCTGGGCAAGTCCGCGGAGTTTTACCAGAAGGCCATCGCCAAGTTTCCGCAGTCGCTGCGCGCGCACTACTACCTGGCCGAGACGCTGCTGAAGGACGGCAAGGCGAAGGAGGCGAGCGCCGCCATCGAGAAGGTCAAGCAGGGAAGCACCGCTTACAACCCCGCGGAGGGGCAGCGCGTGCAGCAGTGGGCCAAGAAGGTGGATGCCGACATCCAGGAGGAGCTCAAGTGAGGGCAGAGAGTCAGGTCACGACGGCTTCCGCGGCGGGCGGGACGCAGGAGCAGAACCTCGTCCAGTTGCTCGTTCAGCGGGCCCAGAACGCCTCCAAGGTGGGCGTCACCCACAAGAAGGACGGGCGCTGGCAGGACGTCACCTATGCGCAGGTGCTGGAGGACGTGAAGGCGCTGTCCGCGGGCCTCATCGCCCAGGGCATCCAGCCCGGCGACCGGGTGGGCATCTTCGCCAACACCAGCCTCCAGTGGATCATCGCGGACCTGGCCATCAGCGCGGCCCAGGCCATCACGGTGCCCATCTATGGCTCCAACACACCGGATGAGTGTCGCTACATCCTGAACCACTCGGAGACGAAGCTGCTGCTCGTCGACAACGACGAGAAGGACACCAAGCAGGCGGGCCGCCTCACGCGCGTGCGCTCCAAGCTGGGGGACATCCCCTCGCTCCAGAAGATCGCCGTCTTCGAGGGCCCCGTCTCGGGCGACAAGGAGATGACGCTCGCGGACCTGGTGGCGTCCGGGAAGGGGCAGCCGTATGCCGCCGAGTCCGCGTTCGCCGAGCGCGTGGCGCAGGTGAAGCTGGATGACACCAACCTGCTCATCTACACCTCCGGCACCACGGGCGACCCCAAGGGCGTCATCCTCACCCACGGCAACTGGGCCTACGAAGCGAAGGCCACCCAGTCCATGGGCATGATGAAGCCGGAAGACTCGGTCATGCTCTTCCTGCCCCTGGCGCACGTGTTCGCGCAGGTGGTGAAGGCCGCGTGGCTGTCCATGGGCTTCCGCCTCATCATCGCGGAGTCGGTGGACAAGCTGCTGGCGAACCTGGCGGAGACGCGCCCCACGGTGCTGCCGTCCGTGCCGCGCGTGTTCGAGAAGGTCTACAACAACGTCGTGGCCAACGGCTCGGCGGCGCCCGGCATGAAGGGCAAGCTGTTCAAGTGGGCCTTCGGCCTCTTCGACGAGTACGCCGAGGCCAAGGGTCAGGGCCGCGAGTACGGCTCGCTCCAGTTCAGCCTGGCCAAGAAGCTCGTGTTCTCCAAGGTGCGCAAGACGCTGGACGAGAAGCTCGGCGGCAACATGCGCATCTTCATCTCCGGCGGCGCGCCGCTGTCCCGGAAGATCGCCTACTTCTTCGACCTGCTCGACCTGAAGGTGCTGGAGGGCTACGGCCTCACGGAGACGAGCGCCCCGTGCAACGCCAACCGGGTGGAGAAGATCAAGATCGGCACCGTGGGACCGCCGGTGCCCGGCACGGAGATCAAGATCGCCGCGGACGGGGAGATCCTGGTGCGCGGCCCCTGCGTGATGAAGGGCTACTACAAGAACCCCGCCGCCACCGCGGAGGTGCTGGACGCGGACGGCTGGTTCCACACCGGTGACATCGGCGAGGTGGACTCGGACAACTACCTGCGCATCACCGACCGCAAGAAGGACATCATCGTCACCGCGGGCGGCAAGAACGTGGCGCCGCAGAACATCGAGAACACGCTCAAGACGTACCCGCTCATCAGCCAGCCCATGGTGTACGGCGACAAGCGCCCGTTCCTGGTGGCGCTGATCACCGTGTCCGAGGAGCCGGCGCGCAAGCTCCTGGAGGAGAAGGGCCTCCCGGTGGGCAGCTACGAGCAGAACGCCCAGCGGCCGGAGATCCGGGCGGCCGTCGACGAGATCGTCAAGAAGGTGAACTCCGAGATTCCCCCGTACTCCACCATCAAGAAGTTCGAGGTGATGAAGGCGGACTTCACGCAGGAGTCCGGCGAGCTCACGCCCACCCTCAAGGTGAAGCGCAAGGTCGTCAGCCAGAAGTACATCAAGCTCATCGACGCCATGTACGAGGGCGGGAAGAGCGGAGACTGACCTCCCGCCGCCGGGGCTCCCCGGGACCTGGAGGTCTCGGGGGGCACGGCCCAACGCCCGACGCCCGTCCATGGCCGCTTCGGAGCGGTCACGGTACGGGCGTCACGGGAAACGTCTCGAGCTGTCTGCTGTCCGCCGGGGCGGGGCCTTCCCGGGCCCGCCCGGAGGAAGTCAGGCGTTGTGGCTGGGCGACTTGGCGGCGACGTCCTTGTCCACGGGGGTGGACGCGGACAGCGTGCCGGGCCTCTTCTCGCCGGCGTCGTCCTTCTCGTCGCCGGAGAAGCCGCGCTTGAAGTTGCGGAGCGCGCTGCCCAGGGACGAGCCGAGCTGCGGCAGCCGCGAGCCGCCGAACAGCAGCAGCAGCGCCGCGAAAATCAGGAGAATCTCAGGAAGCTTCAATCCCATGGCTTCACTCCTCACGAAATGCGCGGGGGAGCATACCGGTGGGAGGTGGGGCGCGCTAGCAACTCCAGCGGACAGGGCTCACGCCTGCCAGCCCGCTGGATGCCCGAGTTCCTCTGGCAGCGATAAGGGCAACGTCAGGTAGAGGGTGGTGCCGCCCGCGTCCGCCCGGGCGCCCACCTGGCCCCCGTGGGCCTCCACCTCCTGCCGCGCCAGGAAGACGCGCAGCGGATCCTCCAGCTTGCGCTCGCGGAAGGCGCGCGCCTCGCACTGGAAGACGGCGTGGATGTCCTCTTCTGGAACGGCCGCGCCCTCGCGGCGCACCTCCACCCGCACCTGGTGCCCCAGGCGCTCGGCGCGCACGTGCAGGGACTCGCCCGGCTGCGCGCGCCCCAGCAGGTGGTGCAGGAAGGCCTCCACCGCGTGCTGGATGCGGCCCGCGTCCACGCGCACGTCGGGCAGCTCCGCGGGCGTGTCCAGCACCAGGTCCACGTTGGCGGCGGCGGCGGCGGTGCGCATGCGCTCCACCGCGGCGTCCAGGATGGGCAGGAGCGGCTGTCGCTCGCGCTCACAGGCCAGCGCGCCCAGGTTCGCGCGGCTGGAGTCGAAGAAGTCCTGGGCGAAGGAGATGGCCCGGTCCGCGTTGCGCAGGATGGTCTCCACGTAGCGCTGCACCTTGGGCTCCAGCGGGATGCGGCCGTTGAGCAGCAGCGCCGCGTACGAGCGGATGTTGGCCAGTGAGCCGCGCAGGTCGTGCGACGCGAGCGACAGGTAGCGCACGCGGTCCGCCACGCGCTCGCCCGCCGCCGGATCCAGCGGGCCATCCGGGTGGGTGCTCCAGGGCACGGGCAGCGCCCACACCAGCCGCCCGCCGTCCTCCAGGGGCTCCTCGCCCACCAGCAGGGTGCGGTCCTCGCGCTCCCAGAGGTTGCGCTCGCCGTTCTTGCGCTGGAAGCCCGCGGCGGCCATCAGCCCGTCGATGCCCGTCACGCCCGGGGCGGGAGGCAGGGCCTCCAACCCCAGGTAGTCCAGGAGCAGGGGGCCGAGCAGGCGCGGCGTCCCCTGGCGGGGCATCAGCGCGAGCCCCGGCGCGGCTTCGTTGCCTCCTCGCGTCTCCCCCGAGCGCGTCACTCGCACCTCCCCTGGTCGTCCCTCGAATCACCGGAAGGGTGTGCAGTGACTGTCGGTTTTGCAACGGGCTCCCACGCTGGCCGGACGCCCCTTGATTTCTTGCACCCGGGGGGCCAGTGATGGTGAAGAATCAGCCCAGGTAGCGGCATCGGGGAGACACCTCTGACCTCGCTCAACGCACAGCATGCTGGCGCACCCGTGGTGCTCGTCGTGGACGATGATCCCGACATCCTCGAGGCGCTCTCGGAGATCCTCGAGGCCGAGGGCTTCGAGATCCGCCGGGCGCGCAACGGCAAGGAGGCCCTGGAGCGCCTGGAGCCGGAGCCTCCCGACCTCATCCTGCTGGACCTGATGATGCCGGTGATGGACGGCTGGGAGTTCGCCCAGCGCATGCGCCAGAAGCCGGACGTGGCGGGCATCCCGCTCATCGTCCTCAGCGCGGACCGCAACGTCGGCAGCAAGGCGAAGGACATCGGCGCGGTGGGCCACCTGGCCAAGCCCTTCGAGCTCAACGACCTGCTGTCGATGGTGCGACAGTCCCTCAGCCCCGCGGTGGACACGTCGCGCGTCTGAGGACGCCGCGCGGAGCCGCGCTTGACCCGACGGTGGGGCGCCACTACGGTCCACGCGGGCTTGATTCACCAATCAACGCTGCTCAAATAAGGAGCGAGTCATGGCGACCGCGAAGGACATCATCGAGACGCAGATTCCGGGCAAGCTGCAGGAGAAGCCGGAGCTGGCGAAGGAGATCAACGCCATCATCCACTTCGACGTCTCCGGCGAGGGTGGCGGCAAGTGGACGCTGGACACCACCAAGCCCGAAGGCTGGGTGTCCGAGGGACACAACGGCGCGTCGAAGATGACGGTCTCCGTCAGCAACGACGACTTCGTGAAGATCCGCGAGGGCAAGCTGAACCCGCAGATGGCCGCCATGTCGGGCAAGCTCAAGTTCAAGCCGATGGACATGGGCCTCGCCATGAAGCTGGCGAAGCTGCTGAGCTGAGCCTCTCCGTATCGTGTCGTACCGACGGCGCGTCACCCTCGAGGGGACGCGCCGTCTGCGTGTCTCCACCTCCCCCTGGAGCCCCCTCTCATGTCCGAGCCGTCTTCCCCCCTCGCCGGCCTGCGGGTGCTGGACCTGTCGCGCCTGCTGCCCGGCCCGTACGCGACCCTGGTGCTGGCGGACCTGGGCGCCACCGTGGACACCGTGGAGGACCCGGACGTGGGGGACGCCACCCGCCACATGCCGCCGCACCGCGACGGGGAGGGCGCGCTCTACTACGGGCTGCACCGCAACAAGCGCTCGCTCACGCTGAACCTCAAGTCGCCGGAAGGGCGCGACGCGCTCCTGCGCCTGGTGACCCGCTACGACGTGCTGGTGGAGAGCTTCCGCCCCGGCGTCATGGACAAGCTGGGCCTGGGCGAGGCGGTGCTGCGCCAGAAGAACCCGCGGCTCATCTACTGCGCCATCTCCGGCTATGGCCAGACGGGGCCGGACCGGCTCAAGGCGGGGCACGACCTCAACTACGTGGCCCGCGCGGGGCTCCTGGGCTACGGCGGAGACGCTGGCGGCGCGCCCGCGTTCCCGGGCGTGCAGGTGGCGGACATCGGCGGGGGCAGCCTCTTCGCGCTGGTGGGCATCCTGGCCGCGCTGCACGAGCGCGAGCGCACCGGCGTGGGCCGCGTGGTGGACGTGTCCATGACGGACGGCGCGCTGGCGTTCCTCCACCTGCACCTGGCCTCGCGCCTGTTCATGGGGCCCCACGGCTCGCCGCTCCAGCGCGGGATGGAGGCGCTCAACGGCGGCTATCCCAGCTACGGGCTGTACCGCACCGCGGACGACCGCTGGCTCGCCGTGGGCGCGCTGGAGCCCAAGTTCTTCGGCGCGCTCTGCGCGAAGCTGGGCCGCCCGGAGCTGCTCGACGACGCGTATGCGGGCGGCGCGGCCAGCGCTCGCGTGAAGGCGGAGCTCGCCCGCATCTTCGAGGGCCAGCCGCTGGCGCACTGGCGCGAGCAGCTCTCCGGCGCGGAGTTCTGCGTGGAGCCGGTGTCCGAGGGCGACGAGGTGCTCGCGGATCCGCAGCTGCGCGCGCGCGGCCTCTTCGTCGAGGCGGAGGATGCGCAACGCGGCATCCGCGTGACGCACCTGCTCACGCCCCTGCGCATGGGCGACGTCGCGCTGCGTCCACCGCCCACGCTGGGACAGCACTCGCGCGACATCCTGGAAGACGCGGGTTTCACCGCTGAGGAAATCTCGCGCCTGATTGCATGAATGACGCGTGAAACGAACCCGTGAGGACGGGTTCGTGCGCGGAGCCAAAGTGACCCGTTGCTGGTTGACAGCTCCGGCGTCACAGTTAGTCTTTCCTGTTTTCTGACTGGGAAATCGACTTTCAAGCCCTGGGAAGGAAGGTCCCCCGTGCCCGACGCACAGGAACTCGAGTCATATATCCGGCGGAAGTTCTCGGAAAACGTGGGTCTCACGGAGTCGGAGTTGTTCTCCGAGGACCTCACGCTCGCGGCGTTGATCACGCGCTCCGAGCGCATGACCAACAGCGTCGACTTGATGGAAGCCTTTGCCCGCACCTCCAACGGGCTGCGCAAGGACTTTGGGCTCAGGGTTCGGCTCCCGGCGCTGTCCCTGGACACGCCGGTGTCCAAGGTCCTGGCGGTGTTCATGGGCGAAGTCACCGACCCGGAGCGGAAGTCGGCATGAGCGTCCTGGCGCGAAGCCTCGAGCACGAAGCAGGCACCGTCGTCCCCTCGCAGGACCTCCCCCGCGAGGGCCGCCCGGCCATCCAGGCGGAGCTGTA
>JAFADT010000423.1 GCA_023424585.1 Pseudomonadota bacterium | reverse complement strand
GCCCCCCCGGGTTGGGGGGGGGGGCACTTTGGGGGGGGGCTCTGGGGGGGGTAGGTGCTTCGCGCGGGCACTGCTCCGGCCGCTCTTAGGCGCGCGGGCGCCCGCTTCGCAAGGGTGGGCGGACAGGAGCGGCGGGGCGCTGTCGGAAGGGCTTCGCATCGCGGGGGCCTGCTGTCAGCTTGAGGCCCCTGGCTGACAGCGGTATGTCAGGATTCACCATCATGCAGCGCACCGAGCGACTCTTCGCACTCGCGGAGTACCTGAGAGGCCGCCGCACGGGCGTCACCGCGGAGGTCCTGGCGGAGCGCTTCAGCGTGACGGTGCGGACCATCTACCGGGACCTGGACGCGCTGCGCGCCGCGGCGCTGCCGGTGGGCGCGGAGCGGGGCCGGGGCGGCGGCTACGCGCTGGACCGGGGCTACAGCCTGCCGCCGGTGAACTTCACCGCGCGCGAGGCGGCGCTGGTGGTGGCGCTGGGGCGCTTCGCCATCGACATGCGGCTGTTGCCCTTCACGGGGACGCTGGAGTCGGCGCTGGACAAGGTGCGCGCGGCGCTGTCCACGTCCGCGCAGCGGGAGCTGCTGGCGCGGCTGCGCGAGCTGACGTTCCTGGGCGTGCCGTCGCTGCCCACGCGCAAGCCCGTGCGCGAGGCCCTGGAGCGCGCGTGGTTCGAGCGGCAGCCGCTGCGCATCACCTACGTGGACGGCAACTTCCTGGAGACGGTGCGCGAGGTGCGCATCGAGTCCGTGGTGATGGACCGGCACGAGACGCGGCTGGACGCGGTGGACCTCGCGTCAGGCGAGCGGCGCCACTTCCGGTTGGACCGCATCACCCGGGCGGAGGTGGTGGGCGCCTGAAGCGCCCAGGCGGGGCGCGGACGGCTTCAACGGCAATGGCGGCGCGGATGAAGGCGGAGGCAGCGGCGGTGGCTTCATCCCGGGGACGTCGACCGTGACGGAGCCGCCGGCGGGCTCCATGCCGCAGACCGTGGCGCCCGAGCCTGAGCGGGTGCTGACGCACCGAGCCCCGGGCGGTCGGGGAGCCATCGCTGGGCGCGCGAAGTGGCGGCGCAGGAAGCTGCCCTTGCGGCGCAGCTTCTCCGGCGTGTCCGCCTTGCCCCTCACGCCGGGCTTGAGGTTCGCGCCCTCCTTCTCGTGGAGCCACTCGCGGCCCGCCGCCGTGAGGCCGCCCTTCGGGTCCTTCAGGCGCCGCGTGGGCGTGACGTCCTGTCGAGTGGAGGAGCGGGTCGGCATCGGGCGTGCTCCTCGGTGACGGTGGTGAGGCGCTCCGCCGGAGAGGTAGGTCGTGCGGTCCGCGTCGGCATGGCAGGCTGCCTGCCTTCCGCGGCGTGGGCTTCGCCTCCGGAGGCACGCGCGCAGCCTCCAGCGCACGCGCGGCCGGTGCTGGTTCGCATGCAGCCGCGAGCCCTCCAGCTCCACCGTGGGCAGCCCGCCGTGGCCGTGCGAGCGCCACGCTCTGGAGACCTCCGCGGCGCTCGTCTTCCGCCACGGCGCGCGCGGCGCGCAGGCCCACGTGGACGAGGCGCACGGCCTGGCCCAGGCCCCTCAACTCCCCGACGCCCTGGCCGCGACTGGAGCGGGGAGCTGTGGGCCGTGCGCTATAAACCTCCCGCGGGGGTAGGGGTGGCCTGCCCGCTGCTGGGAGACATCATGGGTGGAGTCGCTCGGAAGTTGGGATGGGTGGCCCTGGCGCTGGCGGGGGCCTTCTGCCTGGGCGTGATCGCGCTGCACCGGGGCGAGTCCATCAGCGCCATCTGGCTGGTGGTCGCCTCGGTCGCGGTCTTCATGTTGGGCTATCGCTTCTACGGCCGGTTCATCGCGGAGAAGGCGCTCCAGGTGGACCCCACGCGCGCCACCCCCGCAGAGCGCCGCAACGACGGCCTGGACTACGTGCCCACGGACCGCTGGGTCGTGTTCGGTCACCACTTCGCCGCCATCGCGGGCGCGGGACCCCTGGTCGGTCCGGTGCTGGCCGCGCAGATGGGCTACCTGCCCGGCACGCTGTGGATCCTCGCGGGCGTGGTGGTGGCTGGCGCGGTGCAGGACTTCGTGACGCTGTTCCTGTCCGTGCGCCGCGACGGCAAGTCGCTGGGCGACATGGTGCGCATGGAGCTGGGGCCCGCGGCGGGCGTCACGGCCATGGTGGGCGTGCTGATGATCATGATGATCATCCTCGCGGTGCTGGCGCTGGTGGTGGTGAAGGCGCTGACGCACAGCCCCTGGGGCACCTTCACCGTGGCGATGACCATCCCCATCGCGGTGGCCATGGGCCTGTACCTGCGCTACGTGCGGCCCGGCAAGGTGCTGGAGGTGTCCGTCGTCGGCTTCGTGCTGCTGATGCTCAGCATCTGGCTGGGCGGTCAGGTCTCCGAGTCCGCCACCTGGGGCCCCCTGTTCACCTTCGACAGCCGCACGCTGGCGTGGCTGCTCATCGGCTACGGGTTCTGCGCGGCGGTGCTGCCGGTGTGGCTGCTGCTCGCGCCGCGCGACTACCTGTCCACCTTCCTCAAGATTGGCACCGTGCTGCTGCTGGCGGTGGGCATCGTGCTGGCGGCGCCGCACATGCGCATGCCCGCGGTGACCCGGTTCGTGGACGGCTCCGGGCCGGTGTTCTCCGGCGGCCTGTTCCCGTTCCTCTTCATCACCATCGCGTGCGGCGCGGTGTCCGGGTGGCACTCGCTCATCGCGTCCGGCACCACGCCGAAGATGCTGGCCACGGAAGGGGACGCGCGGCTCGTGGGCTACGGCGCGATGCTGATGGAGGCCTTCGTGGCCATCATGGCGCTCATCGCCGCGACGGTGCTGGAGCCGGGCGTCTACTTCGCAATGAACTCGCCCGCGGCGCTCATCGGCTCGGACGCGGTGAAGGCGGCGGCGACGCTCAGCCAGTGGGGCTTCGTCATCACGCCGGAGGTGCTGGAGCAGACGGCGCGCGACATCGGTGAGACGACCATCCTGTCCCGCGCGGGCGGCGCGCCCACCCTGGCGGTGGGCATGGCGCAGATCCTCCACGGGCTGGTGTCCGGGCAGGGGATGATGGCCTTCTGGTACCACTACGCCATCCTCTTCGAGGCCCTCTTCATCCTCACCACCGTGGACGCCGGCACGCGCGTGGGGCGCTTCATGATTCAGGAGCTGGCGGGCCTGGTGTACGCGCCGCTCAAGCGCACCGAGTCCTGGGGCGCGAACCTGCTGGCCACGGGGCTGTGCGTGGCCGCCTGGGGCTACTTCCTCTACCAGGGCGTGGTGGATCCGCTGGGCGGTATCAACACGCTGTGGCCGCTGTTCGGCATCGCCAACCAGATGCTCGCCGCGGTGGCGCTGACGCTGGGCTGCGTGACGCTGGTGAAGATGAAGCGCGAGCGCTACGTCTGGGTGCCCGGCATCCCCGCCGCGTGGCTGGTCCTGTGCACCCTCACCGCCGGCTTCCAGAAGGTCTTCGGTGGCGACGTGCGCGTGAGCTTCGTGGCCCACGCGCGGGTCTTCTCCCAGGCGGTGGCGGAGGGGCGCGTCATCGCCCCGGCGAAGTCCGTGGAGGAGATGGAGGCCATCA